>JAYUTD010000309.1:0-10689 GCA_043755305.1 Saprospiraceae bacterium | reverse complement strand
GTTATCGAGCAGGTGATTATATGGAAGTATTTAATGGTACTTCTTCTGCCTGCCCAAATGCAGCAGGTGTAATGGCACTAATTCTTTCAGCCAATCCTAATCTCACTTACACGCAAGCAAGAGCCATCATTGAATCTTCTTGTGATAAAGTTGGTGGCTATGGTTACAATGGCAATGTTGCCAATCAGCCAAATGGTACATGGTCCAGTGAATTGGGTCATGGTAAGGTAAATGCATTTGCAGCGCTTCAATTAATAAATCCAAGCCCATGTGTTTCTGCACCTTCTAATGCAGTAGCTGTTTCTTCACACAATAATTTATGCACCCCGACAAATGTAACTTTAAGTATTGCCCAAAACTACACTCAAACAGGATTTGCATACCAATGGCAAATAAGTTCAGATAATATTACCTATATTGATATTTCCGGAGCAACAGCCTCTTTTTATATTTCAAATTTATCTTCATCAAATTGGTTTAGATGTAAGATAACATGCAGCAACACTACTTATTCTTCATCTGTAAATGTGATTTTCATCAATACAACCATTAGTAGTTTTCCGAGTACACAAAGGTTTGATGCGAGCAATATCATTCCATGTGGGTGGTCTGTACAAAATGTAAATGCAGATTTCAATACATGGACACTAAATCCAAGCACTGGTTATGGGTATCGAACCTACTACAATTCTATGGTATATAAGAAAAATGCTACCTTGCCTGCAGATGACTGGCTTTTTTCACCAGCATTGAATCTTGTAGCTGGAAAGTCCTATAAAGTGCGGTTTTGGTACAGGGGAAAAGTGGCAACTACACCTGAAAAACTTGAAATAAAATGGGGAACAGCACCTAATGCAAGTGCCATGACCTCGCCTGCCATTTTTAGTAATACAAATATTATACATGTTGTTCATACTTTGGCGAACTCAACCAATATTTCTCCAACATCTAGTGGTTTGTACTATGTGGGTTTTAGAGTATTTAGCAATGCCAATATGAATGAGTTGAATATTGACGATGTAACCTTTGATGAAGTATTGCCATGCACTGTGCCGACTCAAGCAGGAGTCATTTCCGGACCATCTACAATAGAGGTTGGAGATGGGACACTTTCTAATTATACATTAACTGGTGCCAATGGCCTTGATCTGCAATGGCAATTTTCTTCTAATGCGGGAACTACATGGAATGACTTTGGATCAAGAATATATTCAACTGCCAGTATTGCATTATACACTATAGGCAATCACTTGCTTAGGGTAAGAGTATCCTCTTCCAATTGTCCGGATGTGTTTACTCCAAGTTTCCCTGTCACGACCATACCAAGAGTAGGTGATTTATTTTCAAATCCAATACTTGTTTCAGTGCCTTATGCACAATATGGAATATCCACAGGGCCAACTTCCGGATTTTTCAGTGATTATACAGGGCCGAATGCTCAACCGTCCAATGACTTATTTATAAAGTTTACCACATCACCTTGCGCAGATTCAATCATTGTAGGATCTTGTGGATCTAGTTTTGACAATTATGTGCACATTTTGGATGTCAATGGAAATCATGTCTTTTCTCAGGACGATAGTCCGAGATGCGGACAGCAAGCAGTTTTCACTATTCCTATTTTACCAAACAGTACTTATTACATCGTCGCAGAAGGCTATGGTACGGCTTCCGGTGTTTTGAATATCGGAGTAGAGGAAAGGAACAATCCAAACAATGTTGCTACCATTACAGCGGGTGGCCCTACCACCTTCTGTGACGGAGGAAGTGTAACTCTTACTGCTTCTGTATCAACATCCTATTTGTGGAGCAATGGAAGCACTACAGCTTCTATCAATGCACTCTCTACTGGTACATACAGGGTTACAGTTACAAATGCAAATGGATGTACAAAAACAGCTTCCATTGCAGTAACAGTTTTACCAAATAGCACCTGGTTTCAAGACAGTGATGGTGACGGATATGGCAATCCAACTGTAAGCCAACAAAATTGTGTGCAACCTACCGGCTATGTCACCAACAATACAGATTGCAATGACAACAATGTAGCCATCAATGCTCCAATCCAGTATTATGTAGATGCAGATGGCGATGGCTTTGGTTCTGCGACTACGGCCCTATTGTGTTCTCTTACCGCACCAACCGGTTATGCGACCAACAATACAGATTGCAATGACAACAATGCCGCCATCAATGCTCCAATCCAGTATTATGTAGATTCAGATGGCGATGGCTTTGGTTCTGCGACTACGGCTATGTTGTGTTCACTTATAGCACCGACAGGTTATGCGACCAACAATACAGATTGCAATGACAACAATGCCGCCATCAATGCACCAATCCAGTATTATGTAGATGCGGATGGTGATGGCTTTGGTTCTGCGACTACGGCTATGTTGTGTTCACTTACAGCACCGACAGGTTATGCGACCAATAATACAGATTGCAATGACAACAATGCCGCCATCAATGCCCCGATTCAGTATTATGTAGATGCGGATGGCGATGGCTTTGGTTCTGCGACTACGGATATGCTGTGTTCACTTACAGCACCTACAGGCTATGCCACAAATAATACAGATTGTGATGATAATAATGCTGCTATTGTTAGTTCTATACTATACTACGTTGACACAGATGGAGACAGTTTTGGTTCAACTGCCACAGCTCAATTATGCAGCGCTGTAGCTCCATCAGGCTATGCAACAAACAACACAGATTGTGATGATAATAATGCGGCAATTAATACACCACTTCAATATTATATTGATGCAGATGGTGATGGTTTTGGTTCGACTGCGACGGCCTTATTGTGCGCACTATCAGCGCCATCCGGTTATGCGACCAACAATACAGATTGCAATGACAACAATGCAGCCATCAATGTTCCAATCCAGTATTATGTAGATGCGGATGGTGATGGCTTTGGTTCGGCGACTACGGCTATGCTTTGTTCACTCACTGCACCGACAGGGTATGCGACCAACAATACAGATTGCAATGACAACAATGCAGCCATCAATCCTTCTGCAACTGAAATATGCGGTAATGCAATAGATGAAAATTGCAATGGAATAATAAATGAAAACAGCATAAACCTTGGCACTATAGTTACCAATGCATCTTGCTCAAGCGCAGCAAATGGCGCGATAGATTTGTCCGTTAGCAATGGAGTTGCACCATACACTTATATTTGGACCAACGGCTCCACTACACAGGATTTGAATAATGTTTCAGTTGGAAATTATACGTTTACTGTTACGAGCCAGAATGCTTGTTCAGCGACACGCACTGCCGTAGTAAACCACAATAATTTGGCTCCTGCAACACCAATATCGATCGATGGCCCATCCGGAGTTTGTAGAAATCAGACCAATGTCGTATTTACCGTTCCGGTTGTTCCGAATGCCACTTCTTATTTGTGGACATTGCCTTCAGGGACAGCTGGCTCATCGACTACTAATACAATTTCATTGAATTTTTCAAACAATTATAATACTGGTAATTTATGCGTAAAAGCAGTCAATGCTTGCGGGCAGAGTGCACAATTTTGCAGAAGTGTGGTCAGATTTACTGGAGCTCCTTCGCAACCAGGAACTATAAGCGGTTTTAGCATTGGAGTTTGCCCAAATACAACTTATACATATTCTATTGCCGCCGCGACCAATGCGACAAGTTATACTTGGACACCGCCTTCAAATGCTACAATAGTAAATGGACAAGGCACTACATCGGTAACCGTTGCTTTTGGGCCAAATTTTGGCACTAGCGGTACATTGTCAGTGATAGGGGCAAACTGTATTGGCAATAGTAACAATAGAAATTTGAACATCTCAAGAACACCATCACAACCAAGTTCAATTACCGGCCCATCAAGTGTGTGTAATAATCAGGCAAACATTGTTTTTTCAACTGTAAATACTACAGGTTATACCTATGAATGGCTTGTACCACCGGGGTGTACCATCACGAGTGGTCTAGGTACAAATTCAATTACGGTAACCTGGGGAAGTTCTAGCGGAACTGTGTCAGTGAGATCATCAGTAGGTTGCGCTGTGTCTTCTTACAGAAACAAATCTGTAAATTCGGTAACCTGTTTATTAGGAAATAAACTTTTAAGTGTGGATGCTTTGACATTAGATATTTATCCTAATCCAACTTCGCAAAATCCAAATGTAATAATATATGCTGAACATCAATCCTCATTAAGCATGAATTTAATGGATATAAGCGGAAAATTAATCTATGCACAAAGGAGGGAAATAAATAAAGGAGACAATAATTTTGAACTTGAAATGGCATCTTATCCTCCGGGTTTGTACATCTTAAAATGTACTTTGGAAAACGGGGAATTAATTGCAAAAAAGATTATTAAGGAATAAAATAAATAACGCAAATTTACACACGAGAGGTCTGCCATTGCATGAAGGTAGGCCTCTTTTTATTTTAGGGTATAATGTTATCTATAGTAAATTAATGAATGAAGTAATGTTATAATTAACTATCTTTGATAATATAATATAATTGACATAGTTTATGAGAATTTTTATTGTAGATGATGAAAAACCGAATAGAGATGGGATAAAACATTTATTGCAAAAGAACTGCCCAGAAGCAATAATTATAGGTGAAGCAGATTCGGCTTTGTCTGCGAGGAATCAATTGAAAGAGTTGAAAATAGACGTCCTTTTACTTGATATAAACATGCCAAAAGAGAATGGATTTGATCTTTTGGCTTCAATGAAAAATATTAATTTTTTAATTGTATTTATTACAGCACATGCTGAACATGCTATTAGAGCTTTTAAAGCCAATGCCATAGATTATATATTAAAGCCAATCGATGAAGAGGAGTTATTGGCTGCTTTGGCGAGATGTAAAGATAGGCTTTTAGTAAATGATTATTCACCTTCCGAAAAAGAAGTATATGCAGATTCTTTGGTCAATGCAAGTAAGATTTTCGAAAGCGATACATATCCTAAAAAATTTACTTTACCTTACCTTCAAGGATTCAAAATTATATTGGTTGATAGCATTAATTATCTTGAGGCTGATGGAAACTATACAAGAATTAATTTTATCAATGAAGCCCCGATGCTCATTACAAAAGGAATTAAAGATTTTGAAACTATTTTAGACCCACAGGATTTTTTCAGGGTACATAAATCTACCATTGTAAATTTACATACTATAAAGGAATACAACAACCAAGACGGGCCGGTGTTGATACTGTCTAATGGCAATAAAATTGCTATTTCCAGGAGACGGCTTGATGACTTCATGAAAAGGATTAATAATATTTCAAGGAAAGTATAGTCATGAGAAAATGTATATTTGTTTTTTTCGTTTCATGTCTCTTACTTAAGGTCAATGCAATTTATGCGCAATCCTACCCTTATAAAAATTTCACTTCAGATGATGGCTTAGCAGGAAACATTGTGTATGACGCAGTGCAGGATAATGATGGCTATATGTGGTTTGCCACTGCGGCGGGTGTTTCAAGATTTGATGGCAAAAACTGGAAGACATTTGATATGGACGATGGTTTAGGAGACAATGAAATTCTTAGAATTAACAAGGACGCAAGCGGTAAAATATGGATGTTTGGATTTAATGGCACAATAAGTATAATTGATAAGGATTCTATTTTTAGTGGCATCAACCTTCCTCTTTTAAAGCAATTTGGGCCAGGTTTTTTTTATAGATTCTTTTTTAGTGACAATAAAAAAAAGGTATGGATTTCAAACAATAGAAATGCAAATGCACTTGTTGATTTTCCAAAGAAAGTTACTTTTCTTTCCAGTGAAAAAACTACGATTTATGCAAATAAATTCAACCGTTACTTATTCAATAAGAGAGGCAAAATGCAAACACCAGCCAAATTGATTGCAAAATGCCCGGATTGTAATTTTACAGATAGCTTAACCATTGATCGTTGGTATACTTCTATTGCTGATTTTAGTTTTACTACAATAATTGATAATTACATTCTTCATTTAAGCTATGAAGATGAGTGGTCAGTGTTTCCAATTGAAAATTACGAACCAATGGAAATAACAGATTTTTATTGTGACGAAAGCAAAGGAATTTGGATAAGCACAGAAGACAAAGTTGAGCATTTGGTTTTAAAAAATAAACGATACATTGTTGATAAAAACTATATGAATTCCCTTTTTGTAACTTCTACATTGCGTGATTCAGATAAAAATATTTGGTTTACTACCTACGGAAATGGTGTTTACCTTATGCTGTCAAATTTTAAGGATGTACTTTCTTATCAATCCAAAGATGGATTGGATGAAAACGAAAGCTATGCTGTCAATGTTGATTCAAAGGGTAAAATTTGGGTGGGCCACAAGTTAGGTAAAGTGGATATAATTGAAGGCAGTAAAATTATTAAACTTGATTTAGGTAATGATTTCAAGTCTATAGGCAGGATTTTAAAAATCCAGGAACACCCAAATGGTCTTATGGTCATATCGTGTGATCAGGGAATTTTTTTTATTGAGAGGGACAACCCTTTGCACAATATAAAAAGAGTAACCATTGAAATGCCCACTGGATATAGAACCAAGAGTCAACCTATCAAGGATTTTGTCATTAATAATAAAGGTGACTTATATCTTGCAACTCAAGAATGTATCCACTTGATTACTAGTGATAATATAAAAAATAAATTTCCAATTATAAAGATGATTGAATTCCCAAACAAAAGAATTTATACACTTGCAGAAGAAGATGGTAACCTTTGGTATGGTGATTTTGATGGACTGTCTAAAATTGAAGGAAAGGAAAATATTCTATTATACACTATGAACCCAATTTTGAAAGACAGAATTCAAGACATTTGCACCGACAAAATAGGTACCATCTTAGCGCTAGCAGGTAAGGGATTGGTAGTTTTAAATGGAAACAATGTAAGTCACCATATAACCACACAAAATGGTTTATTGAGCAATCACTGTACAAAATTATTTTTATTCAATGATGAATTGTATGTGTCAACTAATAAAGGAATTAATATAATAAAATTCAAGGATAATAAATCTTTTACCATTGCAGCCATTACTACTGCCGACGGCTTGCTATCAAATCAAATCAATGATCTATTTGTAAATGAAAATTATATTTACACTGCCACTTTAAATGGTTTATCCATTATTGCAAGAAAAAGACCAAATTTGAGTGTTGCATCCATTCCGAAAATTTACTTTACGAAAATACAATGGAACACTTCAGATATAAAAACCATCTCCAATCCTGAAATAGACTATAGTGATAGATACTTGAAATTTGAATACATATCTCCCGATTATGCTTCTCCTGAAAATGTGCAATATAAGTATTCCCTTAATAGTGATAAATGGATACAAACTTTCTCTTCAAGCTTAGAGTTTAATGCCCTGAAGCCCGGCGCCTATACTTTTCGTTTGGCAGCAAAACATTTGAACTCTATTTGGAGTAAACCCCTGACTTATAATTTTGTAATTAATGAACCTTTTTATAATACCTGGACATTTTATTTATTTTGTTTTCTTTTATTTTGTTCCATTGTATACTATATTTATATGGATAGGATAAATAGAATAAAACAAGAACAGGCATTGACTTTAAGCTATGAGCAACAGATAAACCAATTGCAAATGAAGGCCTTGCAAGCAATGATGAATCCTCACTTTATATTCAACTCGTTGAGCGCTATTCAACAACAGATTAATATTGGCAATTCCAGCAAGGCGAGTACCTATCTCACCCGTTTTTCCAAATTGCTTAGGAAAAATTTAGAGACTATCAATGAAAATTTTGTTACGATAAAAGAAGAAATAGAGAGGATAAAATTATACCTGGATGCCGAAAAAATGCGATTGGGTGATAAGCTAAATTATAGAATTGAGATTGACTTAAAAAGTGGTGATGAAGACTTGGTAGTGCCTACTATGATAATCCAGCCAATGATTGAAAACGCCATTTGGCATGGAATACTCACATTAGATGATAATGGACTCGTCCAATTACGGATTAGAGAAGTCGATAATCGTCTTATTATAGAGATTGAAGACAATGGTATTGGTATAGATGCTTCCCAGGCATTAAGGAAAACGGATTCATTGACCAAGCAGCATTTTGGCCTGAAGATTACCCAGGAGAGGTTAAAACATATTGAAACTAAGATGAAACAAGCCATTTCATTTCATACCATAGATTTATCAACCTTCAACCGAAGAGGTACTTTAATAAGGATTGAGTTACCAATATTTTCTGAATTTGAATAAGAAGTGTGCTACCGTTTCAATGAAGGATAAAATTTAGATCCTAATTATTCAAAATAAAAAAAGGGCAAATCGCCCTTTTTCCTTAGTTTCATATGACAGGGTTAAATTATCTTTTCTTGCCGGTATTAAATTTGGTATAAGGTAATTTTTTACTGGCTACCCGCATGACTTCATTTACACAATCTTGTGCAGAATTGAGTACACCACCGGAAATTCTATGGTTGAAATTCCAGATACTTTTGTTTGATCCATTGTCATGCAATTCCATAGAAACTATGGCTTCATTTGTAGTACCAAATCCAAACAAAATGGAAGTAGCAATGGCAGCTCCAGTGGACATAGGTTTTGTCATTTTATAATTTGAAGTGATCACTGCATCTACACCAAGTGCATCGCTAATTTCTTTTGGTGTCAGAAATTCTCCTTTTTCAGCTTTGAGTCTATTGATTTTTGCAAGAGTAGTAGCTGCATCAAGAATATCTACTGATATTTTGCCCTGATCTTTTCTTTTGAGCAACCAGTTGACCATTTCAGCATGAAAACTTTCAGCCTCACTTTCGGCCAGCTTCTTTAAGTCATCAGCAGACATATTTTTTTGGGCAGGAATGTTTACTTTCGGAATAGCTACAGCAATTATCCTGTGTTTTCTAGCTGCAGATTCTGCTTCAGGGCTGTAATATACTTTTGCACACGCACTTATCAAAAGCATGACCATCAAAAGTAAAAATGAACTACGAATGTTTGAATTGAATTTCATTGGTGTTTTTTTATTAATTATAACAATGGCCAAAAATAGATAATAATTGGCTTTTGATCAAATCACTTATTGTTAAATAAAAATTAAATTGCGGTATTGATCATTATTATGATAATTCACGAAATTTTATTTCATCAATCCATCCAATAGCAATTGGAATGATTCACTACTCACTGAGTAAGAACCCCTAAAAGGAATGTCCATTGAAGCAATCAGGAAGATTAGCGAACCCAGCAAAAGACCAGTCAACAAGTTGACAGCTATTTCTAGCTTTCTGTTGTGGATTACCAGACACCAGGTCAAAGCGATATTGACAAAAGCACCTATAAATAGAATCAGCCATACGCTACCAGTCAGAGAACCATTGACCGAATTAATGCGATGTCTTCTATTTTCGATCAACAGACTGTACTTGTCAAACACTTCACTATAGATAATTTTATCTTTATCGGTTACAGGTGTATAGACTGCGAGTTTTTTTGGAAGCTATCAAGTATTGTGCTGCCTCTTTTTGATACAATTCCTTTGCGCTGAAATGGCCAAGCTTCGTTGGCAATGTACTGAGTGTATTCTTTTAAAGTAGCTTGCATGCTTGATTTCTCTGTTTGTTCGAGAATAGATACATCTCTGTATAGGGCGGCCAACGCAGAACTTTCATTGTCCACTTTATCTTCTGTTGAATTGAAATTTTCAAAAGTTGCAACAGCAATTAGTCCCAAGGTAATACCATAAAACACCCCGCTCAGCGAAAGAAAGAAGCCAACAATTTCATTGTGTTCTCTGGTAAGACCGAGCCATTTTTCAAATTTTACTGAAAACAAAAAAGTGCCTAGTAATGCAAAAAAGATAAAGACAGCTACAGTAAGAACAAAAAACAGCCAATTCGGAATATCGTACACCCAATAAAAATTCATTGAAATCTATATTTTAAGTATTTTAATAAATTCAAGAGATACAAAAGTATTATCAAACAATGTCTGGATAACATCCAAAAAGTTGATTTTTAATTATTGAAAACTTCATAAAAGTACTTTTAAAAATTAAAGACAGGGAATTTCTTGCCTATTTCAATGGTACTGAATTTAAGTTTAATTATATTTTAAATATTACAATTAATAATTTCGCCTAGGGAGCAAATTTCCCTAATAGGTATTTATTCTCACAAAAGTATACTTAGCATTGGGCATCTCTGCGTTACCTATATATTCTTTCAGTCCCAATACAGTTGGTATATAATTATTACAATTTTGATTGGGCAATTTAAAAAGGATCTAACTACCTCTAAAGTTTCACAAACTTTGCATTTCCCTTTGCCCCTTTTACAATATACATACCCGGTTTGAATTCTGATATGTCTATTGAAAGTTGATTTCCCGAAAACACCAATGTACCATTTAAAGTGTAAATGTTGTATTGGGTGGCTCCATGTATTTCAATAAAATTTGATGCAGGGTTAGGACTGATTGTCAATTTTGTGGCCGAAGTGGCATTTGTTTCATTTACTGCAGTAACCTGGTCACATACTGTTTCAATAAATTGTATGGTCCTGCCATTGAAATCCGCTTTGAAATGATGCTCTGCATTGGTAGTTTCTATCTGGTCTTTGAGGTGGTTTTTTTGGGGCCCGGTCAAGGCAGTAATGATTGGAAATTTATTGGG
>JAYUTD010000308.1:0-10691 GCA_043755305.1 Saprospiraceae bacterium | reverse complement strand
ATACAAACGACCCACTTTTGAAGTCAAATACGACTCGGTAATACAAGCCTATAAATTAGGGGATAAAGTAAAAATTTCCGGTGAAGTCATTGCTTTTGCTGGCAATGGTGTGTCAAATGCAAAACTCAAATACACTGTCTTCAGAAGAACAACCATGCCTTATTGTTACAGATGGTATGGCTATCCTTCAGACGATAAAATGGTAACTGCGGGTTCAACTCAGGCTGACGCTAGTGGTAAATTCTTCATTGAATTTGAAGCGCTTGACAATCAGGAAAACAATTTTTTTCCGATATACAATTATGACATTGCAGCCACGGCGGTGGATGAAACCGGAGAAAGCCAGACCCAAACATTTACTTTAAGCCTTAGTAAAAAATCACTTTTTATCGAAGAAAACATACCGGATATATTTGATGTGGCCGATAAAATAAATGCCTCCCTAAGTGTAAAGAATATTGGAGGTATGAAGGTGAGTGAAAAAGGAAATTATACCCTATCAAAACTTAAAGAAGACCCTAAAATTGCTGAATCAAATGTATGGCTGGAAGATGTCACCTATAAGCCATATCCACAACCTTCCAATAAATTTTCGGCTTTGTCCGTTGAAAAGCAAATAATCAAAGGCTCTTTTGCCTCAGGAGAAAACCTCCCTATTGCTGCTTTGGCTGTGGGCATTTATAAAATAGAAGCTACCTTAGCAGGCGGCAAGGCAGATACCTTAACCGAATACTTTGTAGTAACAGATTTTGCCAGGAAAAAATTTCCTGCATCAAAACTTGTGCAAAGTAGATTGAATAAAACATTCTACGCCGTCGGAGATAAAATGAGTTTGGATTTTGGTGCCGGATTGGAAAAACAAAATGTTTACTATTTATTAAGTAGGTCAGGCAATATACTGCAACAGGGATGGTTGAATGTAGCAAAATCTGCGAAAGTTGATCATGTGATTTCTCCTGCAGACAAAGGGGGCTTAATGATACAATATACTTATGTGTACAACAATAGGAGCTATGCTGAAAACATTGCTATCAATGTGCCATGGACAGAAAAAGAATTGGACATTACTTTTGAAAATTTCAGAGACAAACTATCTCCGGGTGAACAAACCGATTTTAAGATTAAGATAGCAGGCAATCAAAAAGATAAAGTGCAGGCGGAAATACTGGCAGCTATGTACGATGCTTCATTGGACCAATTGCAGGCCAATTATTGGCAAAGGATATTGTTTCCTTCCAATTATGGATTTATCCCTCTTGAAGCCTATTACTTTGGACTTGCAAGTGCCAATGAACTCAACTATATGTGGCAAGGCCAGGGTGAAGTAGGAGAATACAGAGAGGTAATTTACCCTATATTGACCGGTCCACAAAATTACGTTTATTACAGCTATGGAGCTGGTCCGGGCAGAGCCAGAATGTATAAAGACGAAGCAATGATGGCAGATGCTGTGACATCAGCAGCACCTGCGGCTCCACCAAGTCCTGATGGCAATTTTGAAGGCAAGAAAATAGGTGATGTGAACCTGGAGCGAAACAGTGCAGAGGATTTGAAATCCAAAAAAGAGGTACCTGTTTTAAGCCCTCGTACCAATCTCAAAGAGACTGTATTTTTCTATCCACACCTCAAGACAGATAAGGAGGGCAATGTCATTCTCTCATTTAAAATGAATGAGGCATTGACTAAGTGGAAATTGATGGTATTCGCACATACCAAAGAATTGGCAACACTCTACGATGAGCGATTTTTGCAAACCAAGAAAGAAGTAATGATTAATGCCAATAGTCCCAGGTTTGTAAGAGAAGGAGATGAAATCTTTTTTACAGCCAGAGTGACCAATCTTACGGATAGCGACATTAGTACTGAAGCAAAATTGGACTTAAAAGACGCATTGAAAGATGTGGCTTACAACCAGATTATTTCTACCCCTCAGA
Source organism: Saprospiraceae bacterium (assembly GCA_043755305.1). Taxonomy (GTDB): domain Bacteria; phylum Bacteroidota; class Bacteroidia; order Chitinophagales; family Saprospiraceae; genus JADKBO01. Next base: position 8,757 of record JAYUTD010000308.1, on the reverse strand, counting down.
TGGTGATGGTGTCATTGAAGAAAGGAGAATCAAAATCAGTAGCGTGGAAAATAAATGTGCCGGTAAATTCACCGGATCTGCTTAATTATACAGTAAGCGCTGTAGCCGGAAAATACACAGATGGAGAGTCTTCCATTTTGCCTGTGCTAAGCAATAGGATTTTGGTCACTGAAACCATGGCTATGTACCTTAAAGGCAATGAAAAAAAGACCTATGAATTTAATTCTTTAAAGAATGCACCAGCTACGCAAAAGCCATACAAATATTCAGTAGAGATAAGCAGCCATCCTGTATGGTATGCCATCCAGGCCATGCCTTACGTGATAGAGCAAGACAATCAAAGTGCAAGCCAATTGGCAACAAGGTATTACATCAATGGATTGAGCCGCTACATCAATGAGCAGTATCCACAGATACAAGATGTCTTCACTCAATGGCAAAACAAAGACAAAGATGCATTGAAAAGCAATCTCGAAAAAAATGGCGAACTGAAAAATGCATTATTGGAAGAGACGCCATGGGTAAGAGAGGCCCAAAATGAAGCAAATGAAAAAGGAAATATTGCCAGACTTTTCGATAAAAATTCTGTCATAGCAGACTTGGCTCAAACTTCCCTGGCATTGCGCTCTTTGCAATTGCCTGACGGCTCATATACATGGTTTCCAGGTGGAAGAGGTGATTACTATACGACCTTGTACGTTACAGAAATGCTTGGAAGAGTAAGTAAATACGATATGAGTGGTGATGCAATAAATATGGCTAACCAATCTCTTGTTTTTATTGACAACGAGTTGGTAAAACAATACACTAAACTGATGGAAGACTTCAAGAAAAACAAGTTGAAACCAGAGGACTACCAGCCTTCAAGTGAAGCCATCCTTCATTTATTCGTGCGGTCAGAGTTTAGCAGCATACCACGAGCAATGGAAAGCAATGCCGCCTATGCCTATTACTATAAACAAATGATTAAGTATTGGAACAAATACGATATCTATACGCAAAGTTTGCTTGGTCTGGTAGATTATAGGTCAAAAGGTACGACCTACAATGAAATTTCCAAGTCCATAATGCAAAAATCTTTTAGAAATGATGAGCTTGGTACATATTGGAATGTAGGCAATGGCTACAGATGGTACGAAATGCCCATCGAGCGACACAGTGCCATCATGGAATTTTTAAACGAAACCAATATGGATGCTGCCTCTATGGATGAGATGAAAGTGTGGTTGTTGAAAAACAAGCAGGGCAATCACTGGTCAACATCCAAATCAACAGCAGCTGCTATCGCCGCATTGATGCTTACCAGAGGACCAAAGCAAGCCAATCTTGACAATGACCTTGCAGTGATCTCTAAAGTGGGTGAGGTAAGTTTGCCAAACTATGCAGACATCCAGGCGGGTACAGCTTACTACAAAAAATCATGGGCCGGAGATAATATAGACAAGGCTAAGGCAACAATATACCTTAGCAATCCCAATGACAACATTGCCTGGGGAGCAGCCTACTATCAGTACTTTGAAGATATCAACAACATCCTGGCGACCAATGCCTCACCTTTGATAATCGAAAAGCAACTATACAAAGAAGTCATCAACAGCAGCGGTAAATCACTGGTATTGATAGATGGTAAACATTCATTGAGTCCGGGAGATGTGCTCGTGTCAAGAATCATTGTGACAGTGGACAGGGACATGGACTACATCCATCTGAAGGATTTACGGGCCAGTGGCTTGGAACCTGGCAGTAGCATAAGTGCTTATAAATGGAGTGGGGCCTTTGGCTACTATGAAAGCATCAGAGATCTTGCCACACACTACTACATCGATCATTTGCCTAAAGGCAAGCATGTATTTGAGTCAAGACAAAAAGTGGTACACAGAGGAAAGTATAGTGGTGGCTTGGCGACAATACAGAGTTTTTATGCACCTGAATTTAGTGGCAAAACACAAGGAAATGTGATTGAGGTGAAGTAGAAACTATAAAAATAACACCATTCAATATTTTACATGAAATATATGGTGCTATTTATTTTAGATTTTGGTAATATTGCACAAAATCATGTATCTTTTGGTTTTGCTTAACAAAAGTTTCAACCATTAGGAGGAATAACTTGTTAGGTTACCATAAATCAGCATCTATGACATCATTTAAACACGATACCATCACCCCATATTCCAATGATGCGGACAAAAAGAGTCAGGTCAGGGATATGTTTGACGGTATTGCTCCCAGGTATGATTTTCTAAATCATTTCCTTTCCTTTGGCATAGATATTATTTGGCGTAAAATTGCACTCAACAAGATTAAAGACAAGAAACACGATGTAATCCTTGATATTGCAACCGGTACCGGAGACCTGGCTATTGCTGCAGCTAAAAAATTTAAGCCATCCAAAATAGTAGGGCTGGATATTGCAGCGAATATGATTAAAATAGGAGCACAAAAAAGTGAAGCGCTTGGCCTAAAGGAGGTCATTTCGTTTGAAACAGGAGATTCTGAGGCATTGAGGTTTGAAAGCAATACTTTTGATATAGTAATGGCTTCTTTTGGCGTAAGAAATTTTGAAAATCTTGAAAAAGGCCTAAACGAAATGAGGCGAGTGATGAAAACGGACGGTACACTAATGGTTCTTGAATTTTCCACACCCAGATTGTTCCCAATAAAGCAACTTTACCAATTCTATTTTAAATATATACTTCCAATAATAGGTAAGTTGATTTCTAAAGACAACAAGGCTTACAGCTATTTGTATGAGTCGTCTGCAAATTTTCCTTCATTTGAGGCATTTACTTCGGTACTTTACAAAATAGGATTCAAAGAATTGCGTTATTATCCTTTAACATTTGGAATATGTTGCATATACACGGCAAAAAAATAGTTTTTCTTACTTTATTGGTAGTGTTTTTTTCTGAAAATTTGGCTTTGGCCCAGAAATTCAAATCTAGAGAAAATCACAACTACCTTGACTTCCAGGGTAAAGCCTATTATTTTGGAATGGCCTTTGGTACCAATTGGTCAGGATATAGGCTCAATCAATCAAAATATTTTATTGGCAATGACAGTGTCCAGATAGCAGAAGGCAGACGCAAAGGGGGATTCAACATCCACATGGTTGCAAATCTCAAGATGGGTGAGTATTTTGATTTTCGGTTTTTGCCGGGATTTGCATTTTCATACAGGTCATTTGTTTTCAACGAAAGCAAGGAGAAGCAGATCGAGTCAGTATTTTTCGAAATGCCATTTAGCATTCGCTACAAATCTGCACCTTACAAAGACAAGCGGATGTTTGTCACCGGAGGATTGAAGTACAACTATGACATTGCATCGAATTCAAAAACCAGGCAAGCGGAGACCTTAATAAAAATATCCCCACATGATTTCCAATGGGAAGTAGGAGCGGGCATTCAAATCTTCTATCCATTTTTTATCTTTTCTCCTGAGATAAAATATTCCAGAGGTCTGGGCAACATTCTCATATACAATGGCGGTCTCAATGAATCAAAAGTATTGGAAAACGTGCAATCGCAGATATTTACTTTGACGTTTAATTTTGAAGGGTAGTTCAATAAGTTCAATTAGTTCAATAGAGTTCAATGAGTTCAATGGATTTCAATATCGAATACATTGGGTCCGCAGGACATTGAACACTCTTAGCCTCGCAAAGTTTTGCTCGGTGCCTTCGCTATTTTGATCCCAATGGATCAAAATTGCTTCGCATCGCTCAGTTATGGCGAAGCCATTGAAATAATTGGGTCCGCAGGACATTGCGCCGCAGGCATTGGTATGGTTCAATGGATTTCAATTAGTTCAATTAGTTCAATAGAGTTCAATGGGTTCAATTAGTTCAATGGGCAATTAGTTCAATTAGTTTTATATCGAAAGTATTGGGTCCGCAGGAGATTGAACACTCTTAGCCTCGCAAAGTTTTGCTCGGTGCCTTCGCTATTTTGATCCCAATGGATCAAAATTGCTTCGCATCGCTCAGTTATGCCGAAGGCATTGAACTATATTGCTCCTTTTTATATATATTTGTAAAAAATACCATATGTATCATTTTACGTTTGTTGCCTGGTTTATATCTCTTTTGTCGTGTGGTATTACGCCAAAACCAGGCACAACAGAGAAAACCGTTTTGTCCCGGAATGTCCATCAAAAGAATACCGTAAAAACCGGGGCACAAAGAATGGATAAGTACCTTCCATTGTTATCCGGTAAAAAAGTAGCCTGCGTGGTAAATCAAACTAGCACAATTGGCAAGACCCACCTAGTAGATACATTATTGAAAAGTGGTATTGCCATGATTAAAATTTTTGCACCGGAACACGGATTTCGGGGCAAAGCAGATGCAGGAGAAACTGTAGGCAATGAAATGGACAAAAAAACGGGGCTGCCGGTATTGTCTATTTATGGCAACAAGAAAAAGCCATCTAAAGAGGATCTCGCCGGAGTGGACATCGTACTGTTTGACATCCAGGATGTAGGTGTCAGATTTTACACTTACATATCGACGTTGCATTATGTGATGGAAGCATGTGCGGAACAGGGCAAAACATTGATTGTGTTGGACAGACCCAATCCACATGCCCACTACATCGATGGTCCAATATTGGATCCAAAATATGCTTCCTTTATTGGCATGCACAAAGTACCTATTGTATATGGCATGACTATCGGGGAATACGCCATGATGGTCAATGGGGAAGGCTGGCTGGCCAATAATATAAAGTGTACATTACAAGTCATACCATGCGACCATTACAAGAGAAATGCCATGTATACTCTTCCTGTAAAGCCCTCGCCCAACTTGCCGAACCAAAATGCGGTGTTGCTTTACCCAAGCATCTGTTTATTTGAAGGTACCACGATGAGTGTGGGGCGAGGTACTGATAAACAATTTCAGGTGATAGGTCACCCTCAATTGAAATCAAATTTAAGTTTTACTCCTGTGCCAAATGAAGGTGCCAAAGAACCATTGCACCAGGGGCTGAAATGTTATGGCGAAGACTTGTCAGGCAATGATATGCATGCATCGTTTACTTTGCAAAAAATAGATATTTCCTACATCATTAAGTACTTCAAAATTTTTAGTCAACTCAATGAAAAGTATTTTCTTGACAATATGTTTTTCGATAAACTTGCGGGGACTGATAAATTGAGAAAACAAATCACTGCCGGCGTGGCGGAAGTGGAAATAAGACAATCCTGGGAAAAAGGGCTTATCGATTTTAGGAAAATCAGATCTAAATACCTTATTTATAAATAATAGACTTGCTATCAATTGCCTTATTATGAAATATACATTGATTTACTTTTTGATTATCATTGGTCTGTGTACGTGTAAAAATGCAGGATTTGTCAAGGAAAATGCTGATGTGCCATTCACTATTGCAGATTCTCGTGCAGCTGCAGTTGCTTTGTTAAAAGAAGACACAGAGGGTTTTTTTTCGAAGCTACAAGCCATAGATGTAGCCATTCAACTAAAAGACAATGCCTTTCTTAACGATAGAAATTATGTTGACAATTACAGAAAATTTCTTAAAAACCAAGCCACCGCTTTTAGTGTTGATGATACCAAAGCCATAAGTGAAATTGCCACTGAAGCACTCGCATTGATCCAAAAAGTCAATCCTTCTATTGGTGTAAAATTTCAACTGTGTAAAATAAAAACAACCTGCTATGGTGATGATGTTTACTTTACCAGAGGCAATGCCATATTTATCCCGGAAAACATCTTTGCCGACATGAAGAAGGCAGAACAAGTGCCGGTCATGCTGCATGAAATTTGGCACATACTATCAGAAGAAAAACCTAAACTTAAGGAAGAAATGTATGGCTTGATTGGTTTTGTCAAGCACCACAAGGCAATCCAATACCCAGCGGCATTAAAAAAAATGATGCTTACCAATCCTGATGGGGCAGATGATGATTATGGTATAGTTTTAAAAGGAGATAAGAAGGCGTTGCCTGTTATTTTATCCGGCAAACAAAAATTTGATGCCGCTAATCCTTCTTTTTTCAACCACCTTAGATTTGAGATATTTGGATTGGATGCCGCTGGCAATATTGAGATGAATAGCGACCTTACTTCTCAATTGTCCAACGAAGCTCAAGCTTCTTTTTTTTCCAATATCAAAGACAATACCCAGTACATCATCCATCCGGATGAGATCATTGCTGACAATTTTATGCTGGCAGTCCTGGCCTATAACAATAATGATTATAGCCAATTCAATAAAGAAGGTAAAAAATTGATTGACCAGGTTTTGGCAATACTAAAAAAGAATTGAAAGCAGTTATTGAATAGATACTTTATGCAGAAGCTACCACTATTCCAGTATCCAAGAAGTAGTATCGATACTAGATCTTATTTCTCTTAAAAGTGAATCTGCATTTGTTTTTGTACAATCAAAAAGTAGTCCTACTCTAGTAGAGCCAACTTTTTCTTCTGTATAGACTTTATACCCCAATTTTTGCAATTTTTTCACCATTTTCAAGGCATATATTGAAGTCTTGAAAGAACCGGTGATTACTGCACAAGCTTTGCCGGTAATAGGGGATATTTCATTGGTATCTACCTTTGTCTTAGGGAGGATGATTTTGACAGGTTTCTGTGCACGCTTTGTAGAAGCTATAGACTGTTGTGCTTTTGCTTTAGGTTGTTCAAGCTTTGGTACTGCAGGTTTTTCAACCGTTTCTTTTTCAACCGTTTTTTTGTCAATATCGTCTTGTGGGTTATTCAATGCATTGCTATTTTCTATACCTGTGTCTGCACTATCTCCTGTTTGTGGGGTGCTTACGTACATTGGTGTATCTATTTTAGCAACACTGTCCGTCGGTTTTGTCACTTTTATTTCTTTAATAACCGGAGTGTTGTTGTCACTGAGCGTAATAGGAATATTGAGCAGCGCATACAGTAAGCCAAGCCCAAGGATGATCCATCCTGCTATTTTAGCCATTTTTATTAAAGAAGTATAATCTTTTTTAGGCTTTGTCACTACCAATGTTGCTGCCTTAATACTTGGAGTCCCACTATACGATTTTGCTACCTCCTTCACATTGTACACCGGCTCTAAGCCAAGAGAAAATGCTTTTTCTAAGTCCTTGTCCGGATAAAAATTAAACTTAGTATTTTCTTTTTGAAAAACACCCAGGCCCCTGATTTTTGATTTGCCATTGGTATTGATTTCATTTAGTATCCTTTCAGAAAGTAAAAGCAATTCGTCTTTATATTGTGCATCTATAGCAGAACTCAGATCATCAGAAAATTGAACGTGGTAGTTTGGTGGATACAGAGTAAATTTATCTTCAGAAAATGTTGCCGCTTCTCTCTTTAAATGAAAACTTCCAATGCCGGGTATGGTAAAAACCCGCTTGGTATATAGTTCTTTTTTAATATGTTGCTCTAAACGTGGAGTCACAATTTATTGTTTTTCAGTGCATTGACTACATTGCCGATGCAAATCATCTGTTTATCAGTACTTACACTGAAATAATTGTGCCAAAAGTAATCAATTTTGAGGTTCAAATTGAAATGACATTGCTTGAAGGGAGAGGATTGAATCTCCCTCTGCCAATAATTAATCCTTATATTATATCAGATTTCATCCCCCAATGGCAAAATAATCTAAACATAAGGCAACAGAAATAAGGATTTTGGCATTTTACATTAAAGAAAGTTGATTACTGGCTTATGTAGCATGGTATCAACCTTTATTTTAGATATTTATTCTACATTTGCAAGCGTATCAAACATCCATAATTATGCTAAAGCATTTATTTTAAATGATGAAAAGTCGAAATTTGAATAGTTATACAACAGAAATGCTGCGCAGTAACCTCCATTCTCCTGAAAGTTTTTACTTGTGGGTTGAGAATTGTAGCTTTTTCGAAAAGCAATGCGAAAGAGCTTGTGTTATACCTGAAGGAGACAACCGCTTTATTGCTAATTATACATTTCACGTTGCGCTAAAATATATTAGGTATACATTAAAAAGCATTGAATCCAATATTGAAACACGTAAAAATTTGAAGCTATGAAATGGCTCGCTACCCTGGTAATGTTGTACATGCTGGCTGCGCTATGCTGGTGGTCTGCCTTGTTGTTAAAACAAAACGATGTGATTTATGATTTGAGTAAATCTACGCACAATTCTATTGATGCCAATAAAATTATCCATGCCCACACCAAGTGGACGAAACAGAAGTATATGATATATGGAGAAGGCCTGGTATTTGGCATCTCCTTATTACTGGGCATTTACCTTATTTATAGATCGAGTAGAAAAGAAATTGAAACGACTAAAAATCAAAACAATTTTTTACTGTCCTTTTCCCATGAATTGAAGTCGCCACTTACATCCATAAATTTGAGCCTCGATACTATGAAAAAAAGGCAGCTGGGGCATGAGGTGCAGACCGAAATTTGCAATATAGCACTCAAGGAAAGTAAGAGACTGGAAAAATTAATCAATTCGATTTTGATGGTAGCAAAAATAGATGATTTTACTTTGTCAAAAGAAAGGATCAATTTATTTGACTTGACTAACAACATAGTGCAAGTGATGCATTCAACCGGTGAGGCAAAAAGCAATATAATCCTGCCCCCAATCAAATGCGATGCCACTATATTTGCTGATAGACAAGCGCTCCAATCGGTAGTGATCAACCTAATAGAAAATGCCATCAAATACGGCAATGACCAAAATATCACTATTGATTTTTTCGAAAAGGATACCGTGGTAGGAATGGCCATTTCGG
>JAYUTD010000307.1:0-4259 GCA_043755305.1 Saprospiraceae bacterium | reverse complement strand
AGCCTTCATACCCTTCTGTTCTTTTCTCGATGAATGCCTTGTCTTCAAGGCCTTCCTCAATGATGTAATAGAGCATCATATTGAGCAAGGCCACATTGGTTCCAGGCTTTAATTGCAGGTGGTAATTTGCATATCTTGCCAATTCTGTTCGACGCGGATCGATGACAATAGTGGTCTTGCTCTTCATGGCAAACTGCTTGAGCTTTGCTCCGGTCACAGGATGCGCATCGGTAGGATTTGCACCAATTACCATTATACAATCTGTATATTTTAAATCTATGATAGAATTTGTCGCTGCACCAGTACCAAAAGTACGCTGCATGCCTAGAGCGGTAGGTGAATGACATACCCTTGCACAAGAATCAATGTTGTTGGTGCCAATGACTACCCGAGTAAACTTTTGCATTAAGTAATTTTCTTCATTGGTGCACCTCGCAGATGAAATGGCCGATATAGCATCTGGTCCATACTTGTCTTTGATATTTGTAAGACTATTGGCTATGTAATCATAAGCTTCTTCCCAACTCACTGGCACAAGTTCACCTTCTTTGCGAATCAATGGTGAGCGAAGCCGATCTGCATGATTGTAAAATGAAAAGGCAAACCTACCTTTAAGGCAAGTGTGGCCCTCATTTACTTTAGCATCATAGGGTGCTTGAATAGACTTTACTTTGTCGTTTACTACCGCTACTTCAAGATTACAACCCACGCCGCAGTAAGTGCATATGGTACGCACTTTCTTATCAACATTGACTGATTTTGATTCAAAAATATCTGAAATAGCAGAAGTAGGACATGCTTGGGCACAAGCACCGCAGCTTACACAATCAGAGTCCGCAAATGTATTGGCAAAATCTTTTACAATGTGTGCATCAAATCCTCTCCCTGCCATTGATAGCACCATCTGGCCTTGTACTTCATCACATGCTCTTACACATCGGCTGCAGTTGATGCATTTTGAAAAATCAGATGTCATGTAGGCATGGCTCAAATCTTTCGTACGGTCAAGATGGTTTTTTCCTTCAGGATAACGCACACTTCTTATTCCTACTTTTGCTGCTACCGTTTGTAACTCACAGTTGTTGTTGACTTCACATGTAAGACAATCCAGAGGATGGTCAGTAAGTACCAGTTCTACAATGTTTTTACGCAATCGGGTAACCTTGTCACTTTCTGTGTAAATGAATGATCCGGGCATGATTGGCGTGTGGCATGATGCCTGTACTTTTCGAGGCCCTCCTTCAATCAATGCTACTTCTACGCTACACACTCTGCATGCTCCAAATGGATCAAGGTTAGGGGCGTCACATAAGGTCGGTATATGATCGTGTGCAAAGTATCTTCTGACAAAACTCAATATGGTCTCGCCATCAGTTATTATGAAAGGTTTATCATTGATAAATGCTACTTTGGTAGTAATATCAGTGTTTGAAATAAGGAGAGAGTTCATCTTCAAAATATTTAAGAGCATTTTTAATAGGCAGTGGAAGACCACCACCAAGTGCACAGAGAGATCCGACTTCTAAGGTTTCAAGCAAGTCATCGAGCAATTGTCGGTCCAATTTATAAGTATCGGTCTTTGCTTTCTCGATCATTTCATATCCTCTTACAGAACCCAATCTGCAAGGGAAACATTTGCCGCAACTTTCATGTGCGGTAAATTTGAATAAGTGTTCGATATAATCAATCAGTGGGTAGGATTCAGGTATACAAACCACAGATGCGTGACCCAATAAAAATCCTTCTTTGTGAAACGATTCAAAATCTACTGTAAGTTTGTCTATTTTAGAAACAGGTACTAAACCGCCCAAAGGTCCACCTATATGCATTGCTTTCACTTTGGAGCGAAACCCAAGTCCACACTCTTCAATTACCTCACGCAAAGGCGTACCCATATCTACTTCATAGATGCCGGGTCGGTGAAAATGGCCATCGAGCGATACCAGTTTTGTGCCAGTGGACTTAGCGGTGCCAATGGCTGCAAATGCAGCACCTCCTTGCGAAAGAATGTAAGGAATGCATGCCAATGTTTCGACGTTATTGACAATGGTTGGCTTGTTGAACAAGCCTTGTTGCGTAGGATATGGAGGACGTGTTCTCACTTCTGGCCGCTGACCTTCTATAGAAGAAAGCAGTGCCGTTTCTTCACCACATATGTATGCACCCTGCGCCTCTATGATTTTAAAATCAAAATCAAAGCCAGTTGCTTTTATATTTTCTCCTAGTAAATTCATATCCTGTAATTCAGCAATTGCCTTCTTAATGATAGCAATAGATTCAGGATATTCTGCCCTGATATAAACCACTCCATACCTGGCACCAAATGTAAATGCTGCAATCATCATGCCTTGCAACAGTGCATGTGGTCGTTGCTCCATAATGTATCTGTCAGAATAAGCACCGGGGTCACCTTCGTCGGCATTGCAGACTAAATATTTTATATCACCAGCAGTATTTTTACAAGACTCCAATTTAAAACTCATTGGAAAACCTGCTCCGCCACGTCCCCGCACCACCGATGTTTTGATTTCAGCCAATACTACGTCTTGTCCCATGGCCAGTGCTTTCTCAAACGTTTTATAATAATCGGCTACCTCACCAATGGGCTTCGTCAAAACTGCAGTACCTAAATTCTTTACAGCATATTGTTCTTTGGTATTATATGAGTTCCCTTTGATGCTTAACAGGTGGTCAATATCATTGCCAGAGTAATTGGTTTTATTTATATGAAAAGCACTGTTTTCATGGCATCTGCCGAGGCAACACATTTCACCAATTTCCTCTTCGGAATAGACATTAAGGAGTTTCTCTTTTACCCCATTTTGAGTACCTGCTGTCATACAAGCACTGCCATTGCAGACATATACTTTTTTGCCCTGGTTTTCAGGCCGCAAAAAGTCATAAAAAGTAGTAGTTCCATAGAGTGTGGATTTGCCCATGAGGAATTCCTCGCTGAACTTAGACAAGTCTTCAACCGAAGGGCTGCCGTGAGCTTCTGCAGCTTTTCCTAGCTCTGCGAAAAGATTTTTGTCCAAACCCTTTCGGCCAGATAAGAAACCGATGTTTTTCGACATAAGGTATATTGTGGCTTTAGTCTTTCAAAGATAAAAAGAAAATGGGAAAGTGGGGGAAAAATAGTTAAAGATTGGGTATTGTAGCTATTTAGGGGGTCCTTTACTTATAAAAGTGTTAGACTAGACCAAAAATACCATTAAGTAAAAGTTATAAGACTTCATTAAAATCGGTTAAATGCTTTTCAATTTTAAAGCTCTGTGTTTAAATGCATAGTAAGTGTACAGATTCATTACACATCTTTTTCTTTTATATTAATTATCAAAAACAATTAATTTTTCCTTTGCAATAAATTGATTGTTCTGGGTAACAATCACAAAGTATGCGCCATTTTGTAAATAATCTCGTTGCAAATTTATTGTTTTTCCATTGATGTGCTTTACTTGTTTTACTTGCTGGCCTACTGAGTTGTATAAGGTCAAAGTGGCATCTATGAGTGCTTTGCTGGTTTGCAAAGTTGTTTGAACTGAAAATGGCATTGGATATATATTTATTATCGTTTCTTTTTCATAGGAAGCTATGTGATTTACAAGTTGAAGATTGATTAGATCAAAATACCCATTTGTCTGAAATGGCCCGGTGGTCGTTCCACCATGCAGCACTACACATGCAGTGTCACCGGTTGCAAGTTCAAAATTAGATTGTATACTTAGTTGAGTCCAGGCTTTGGATGAAGTTGTATCTCCGGTATGAGTAGTAATAATTCCATTTTTAATTTTGCCAAAATAAATTCCAACCGGAATAGATGATTCAGTAAAAGCCATTCCTGAAAGAAGATAGGTCTGTCCATTTGCAACAGAAGGGATTTTTTGGTATGCGTAACCAGGAAAGCAGCCCTGAAAATTGCCTCCTTCAACCTTAGTGCTCCAATTTCCTCCGCCTGGAGGAGCATTTTTGATTGAATCGGCACCACAGGTCCATTCCCAATAAGACAAGTCAGCTTTTCCATTGTTTTCAAAACTACCATTTAATACTTGTCCTGATGAGTAATAAGAAAACATTGCCAGCAATGCTATTAAAATGTATTTCATTTTGAATTTGTCAGTGATTATAGTGTTGACGCCACACTTTCCAATTTTCAAAAATTACTTCCGGCTTAGCAATATTTACAGCACCTGTTAAAGTTTACAAATTCCCACGAATAACAATTTGTTTTTCCAAGAAAAGCTCTCTCAATAAAACGCCTT
>JAYUTD010000306.1:0-4259 GCA_043755305.1 Saprospiraceae bacterium | reverse complement strand
TTTCAGACTGGTGTCTGACACTCTTACTGCCTTTGCAAATTTGCAATTTTAACCAATCCATTGACTTTCTTTATTTTACAATAAATTTATATTCAATAACTTTTTTCGCAATTCTACCAAAAATTTAGAGCAAAATATTGTTTTTTTCCCCACATCAAAAACAGATTTAAATTTGAATTGTATCTTTCTTACTTCAACACTAGTAACTCAAATTGTAATCTCAAATTTTAAACATGCCAATTCTCTATTAAATATCTCTTTTTTTCTTGGAGCAGTTTTTTTTGGAGCAGGTTTTTTATGCTCCAAGAAAATCCGCTCCAAATATGGAGCAGGTTTTGAATGGAGCAGGTTTTTGTGCTCCATAAAGAGTTGCTTCATTTTTTTTGTAATTAAATACAAAGCAACATTAGATAATAAAAAAAAATTATACATTGAAAATAATACCTTTACAAATTAAAAATCAGGCAACAAACCAATTTACCAATTGGCCTATACCTTTTTTAAATTTTCTTGATCAAAAATCTTTTTTGCATGACTCTATTCAAATTTACTTTCACTATCATCCTTTGCAGCCTGTTTTGGGCTTGCAATAACCGTGTAAATTCTTCTGAAAAAGATTCAAAAGCAGAAGCCTTCAGACCTGTCTATCATTTCACACCAGACTCTATGTGGATGAATGACCCCAATGGCCTGGTATATTACGATGGTGAGTACCATTTATTTTACCAATTTTACCCTGATTCCACAGTGTGGGGTCCAATGCATTGGGGACATGCAGTAAGCAGGGATATGGTTCATTGGCAGGATTTACCTATTGCCTTATACCCGGATTCTCTTGGCCTTATATTTAGTGGTAGTGCAGTGATCGATTGGGAAAACACAAGTGGATTTGGTATAAATGGTAAGCCTCCAATGATTGCTATATTTACCTATCACAATATGGCAGGTGAAAAAGCAGGAAAGACAGATTTTCAAACCCAGGGCTTAGCCTTCTCTAATGACAAAGGTCGAACCTGGACAAAATACGAGGGCAACCCAATCATAAAAAACCCTGGTACCAAAGATTTTAGAGACCCTAAGGTGATATGGCATGAACAAAGCAAACAATGGGTACTAGTCTTGGCTGCCAAAGATAAAGTAAAATTTTATACCTCTGCTGATCTTAAATCCTGGACTTTTGCTTCAGACTTTGGCATACCAAATGACGAAAGATTGTGGGAGTGCCCTGATCTATTCCCATTGAAAACAATAGAAGGATCAGAAACAAAGTGGATACTTATTACTTCTATGCAAACCGGAGCACCCAATGGTGGTACTGGCACAAGTTATTGGGTCGGTGATTTTGATGGCAAGTATTTCAAATGCAAAGACGCTAAGTCCGATCAACAATGGTTGGACGATGGCAAAGACAACTATGCTTTTGTAACCTGGTCTGATGTGCCTAAGACCGATGGCCGGAGAATGGGCATTGGCTGGATGAGCAATTGGCAGTACGCACAAAAAGTGCCCTCTGTAAAATGGCGCAGTGCCATGACTTTGCCAAGAGAACTAAGCTTATCAAAAGACAAAAATGGCTATCAGCTGTTATCTGCTCCTGTAAAAGAAATGAAGAATGCAGAAGGGCCTACTACAAAAATAAATCCAGATCATGATAAGCCACAGATTGCCTTACCTGATGAAAGCACTGCTCATATTTCCATTAAGATCAAAAACCCAAAGGCAGATCAGGTGTATCTGGTTTTTTCCAATGCCAACGGTAACCGCATTGAAGCAGGCTTTGATGCGGATCAAAACAAATATTTTATTGATCGGACCAGTTCCGGCATAGTAGATTTTAGCCAGGACTTTTCAGGAAGACATTATTCATCCTCCACCTATCATTCGGATACTTTAACCATGGATGTTTACCTCGACCATTCTTCAATAGAACTTTTTGCAGAACAGGGTAAATGTGCTATGACTGATATCTTTTTTGCTACTGTGCCATTGAATAAAATTATGCTAAAAAGCACTTCATTTCTTACACTTTACAATGGGTCAATTGCAAAAATATCACTAGCCCATACAAGCAATAAATAATTGCATCGACAAGACCAATGAAAAGAACACAAATCACGCTTTTTGTTGACTCAGCATGCGCATCTTCGGTAGAACAGGTAAGACAAAGGTACAATTCTATACAACATGCCTTGATTCCTTGTCATGTGACACTGTGTCGTGAAGATGAGATAGAACCATACATTGATCAAATTACCTTTAACCTGATGCGTCTCAAGTCAAGATCATGTGAAATTTCATTTGGTCGTCCTACCAGATTTGACAATGGAAAAGGCGTCTTATTGCCCGCTATTGGTACCAATACCTCCTACCATGCTTTACGCAAAAATATTTTAAACGACTGCATCGTAGTGCCCAGCAAGCCCGATCCACACATCACTTTGATGCATCCAAGAAACAGTACATGCACGGATCGTATATTTGAAGAAATTCAGCAGTTCGTTTTTCCTTCTATAATTAGGTTCAGTGAAGTATGCCTTATCGAACAATCGAATGGTGGCAAATGGAATATAGTCCAAAAATTCTACTCGCCTGACTTGCAATAATATGCTTATCCTGCTTTACAGATAATTTATTTTATTTTGTCTCTTTTCACTATCTTTGATTACTATAAATAAAGTAAATGAAAGCACTTATAAAATTTACCAGACCTTTTGATGTTTGTAGTGTTTGGATGGTATGGATAGCTATTGGTTTGACATGTAATATGCTACAAGCGCAATCTCTCTCCACACAATTGGGTTACTCCGATAATGACAAGCTGCTCATCATCCATTCTGACGATCTTGGTGTAGCGCATGCTGAAAATGCTGCTACATTGGATGCCATGCAAAATGGTGTTGTCAATTCGGGTTCGATCATGGTACCAACACCATGGTTTCATGAGATGGCCAAAATGTATCAAACACATCCGGAACTTGATCTTGGCATCCACCTGACACTTACTTCAGAATGGCGGGATTATAAGTGGGGACCGGTGGCACCGGTGGATAAAGTCAGAAGTCTTGTCAATAAGTATGGGTACTTCTATTCCACCGTCGATAGCTTTAATCTGTTTGCCAAACCAAAGGAGGTAGAAATAGAACTTAGCGCACAAATCGACAAATGCCTTAAACTTGGGCTGGACATTACCCACCTCGATGGCCACATGGGAGCAATATTTTCCACGCCTCAGACCACGGAAATTTACCTGAGATTAGCTAAAAAATACAAATTGCCGGTTATGTTTCATCCCCTGATGAATGCAATGATGAATAATAAAAAGGAACAATTCATTTACAAGTATGCCGTCAATAATATTGTAGGCGTACCCACATCTGACTACCCTGAGCATATGGCAAAATTTTATTCTACTGCCTTGGATAGCCTTAAGGCCGGCGTGTCCATATTTATCATTCACACTGCTTATGACACAGATGAGATGCAAGCCGTTTGTGCAGACCACGAACACTACGGCTCAAAATGGCGGGGTATAGACCACAGCTATTTTACGAGTGCCACTGCAAAAGCTGCACTTAAAAGAAATAAAATTGTATTGATTACCTGGCGAGAGATACGAGACAAATTGGTAAGGAAAAAATAAAACCAAAAGCCAATCAATAATGAGCTACCTTCACGCCGGGCTAAAACAGGCAAAAAAATACAAATGGACAATGGCGACTGAAAGGTAACCAATGGACCAATCGAACCAAAGCATTTAAAATATTGAAATACATCACACGCACAGTCTGGATTCTATCTCTCGTAAGTCTTTTCACAGATATGGCAAGTGAAATGCTCTACCCTATCCTACCTATCTACCTCAAAAGCATAGGCTTCTCAATAGTGCTCATCGGTGTGCTTGAAGGAGTAGCCGAGGCCATTGCCGGCCTTAGCAAAGCATACTTCGGAAAGCGGTCTGATGCTGCCGGACGGCGGGTGCCCTTTGTACAACTCGGGTATGCCATGAGTGCTTTGTCAAAACCTATGATGGCATTCCTTACATATCCACTTTGGGTCTTTTTCGCGAGGACCATTGACCGGCTTGGCAAAGGTGTGCGGACCGGGGCAAGAGATGCTTTGCTGTCCGATGAGTCAAGCACGGTGAATAAGGGCAAGGTATTTGGCTTTCACCGTTCCATGGACACATTGGGTGCTGTATTAGGACCAGCCTTGGCATTGGCCTATCTCTATTTTTTCCCTGGCCAATACAAGACACTTTT
>JAYUTD010000305.1:0-10732 GCA_043755305.1 Saprospiraceae bacterium | reverse complement strand
ATACAAGATTAAAATTGTTGGATAGATTATCTGCTGAATATAAAATACCTTTTTCTGCAGAGCAAAAGGATGCGTTTAAAACTCTTGAGATATGGGGTATGGACATAAAGCAACTGCCGGATTTCTTGAGCAAAGAAGCAAATATAAGAGCAAAATATAAACAAACCGGGTTGAAAATAGATACAATAGGTGGTGAACACCAAGTAGAAGATCTTATTCTTTTTTCAAGACAAGAAAATCCGGGACTACGTATAGCAATCAAAGGCGATAAGAATACAGAATATAAATCCTTTGATAAATTGATTAAAGCATTGCAAAATAGGAAAGTTAACAAGTTCAATATTATTACTTCTGCCAAAGGCAAGCAAGAATAAATTTCTTCACTTTTAAAAAAGCACATTAGATATGGCAGAAATGGATACGTCCTCCAAAGGAGGCGGAAAACACGGAGGTTCCAAGAGAGCAAAAAAACAATCGACACGTGTCGATTTGACAGCGATGGTGGATTTGGGTTTCTTACTGATTACTTTCTTTATGCTTGCTACTACATTGAATAAACCAAAAACAATGGAAGTAAACAAGCCTGATACAAATGAGGAAGACAAAAAGGATGAACCTAAAATTAAGATGTCCAAAACTTTAACTTTACTTTTAGGTGATAATGATAAAGCGTATTGGTATGTATCTCCTGATGAGATAGATGCGTCAACAAATTTATCTTTAGATAGCATTGACTATAGTCCTAGCGGAGTAAGAAAAATAGTAAGAAGAAGGCAAAGGGAAGTTATGGAAATGTTTGGTGCAGACAAAAAAGACCAACTTTTTGTTATGATTAAGCCATTGCCCGGCTCTAAACTTAAAAATACCGTAGATGTATTGGACGAAATGACCATAAGCGGAGTGAAAAGATATGCGATTTTGGAGCCAAATGACCCCATTGATTCGCTCGTTGCACTTAGAATCAATCAAAAAAGAAAATAAAATTAATAACAACTAAAAAAAATATACACAGATGGACAACAAAAGTTGGATGAAATCTACTATTGACGACCTTGTGTTTGAGCATCGTAACAAAGCTTATGGGGCTTTTTCCCTAAGAAGATTGTATGACAAGCATATGACCAGAGGTATGATAATCGGGTTGCTTTCCTTCTTGCTGTTGATATTCTCTCCTATGATTTATGCCAAATACCAGGAGTTTTTGGCATCTCAAGTTGAGGATCTATCAATGAGAGAAGTTACTTTGGCTGAACCGCCGCCGATTGACCCTAAGAAACCACCTCCACCCCCACCTCCAAAAGTGGATCCACCACCTATCAAAGACCAAATAAAATTTGTACCTCCTAAAGTAGAAAAAGATGAAAAAGTTATTGATGAAGAACCACCTCCTACTGTGGACGAAATCAAAGACAAAGTAATCGCTTCTGAAACCAAAGAGGGAGACGAAAATGGCGTAGATGCTTCATTGGTTGAGCCAGAAGCACCACCTCCGCCTAAAGTGATTGAAGAGCCTGCAGAAGACGAAAACAAAGTCTTTCAAGTGGTTCAGCAAAAGCCAGAGTTTCCGGATGGAGAGAAAGCATTGTTAACTTTTCTTGCTAAAAATCTTAAATATCCTGCGATAGCCAGAGAAAATGGTATCGAAGGCAATGTTGTTGTAAGATTTGTAGTATCTAAAACAGGGGAAGTAAAAAATGCTGAAGTTTTAAGAGGTATAGGCGGAGGCTGTGACGCAGAAGCATTAAGAGTAGTTAACAGTATGCCGCGGTGGAATCCGGGAAAAAATAATGGCAAAGCCGTAAATGTTACCTATACATTGCCTGTAAGATTCAAACTTGAGGGGTAAATGAATGTTACTTTTAATAGTGGATTAAAAATAGCTTTAGCTTTGGTCTATATTTTGTTTGGAATTTTTAGTTATAACTATTTTGGTATAGCAAGTCCTTACAACGAAGTGTATTCATTGGCATTGATTGTCTATGGTGCTTTTAGAATGTATAGAGCTGTAAGTTTTCACTAATTTTATGAAGGAATAAAATTTATAAAGTCTGGCTCTTCAAAGGAGAGTCAGACTTTTTATTAGAATTAAGGTGCAGTTAAAAGAGAAGGAAATGGATTTTGAAAACCAATAAAAATCATTTAATAATAATTTAACTAAATAGTTTGTTGCTTTAAAAAATTACAACGTCTTAACTTTAGAAACACAAAGACATTAAGAATGAATGTTGAAGTAAAAATAGGGATAGTGTTAATTTTCAGTTTTATTTTTATCATTTCATGTCAGAAACAAGAAAAGAAGAAATTTGAAAATTTTGCAACTATGGGAGATGCAGAAATTTGGTGCGACATAAGTTTGAAAAAAATAATAGAGCAAGAAGAAGATGTTTTTGAAAACGACTATAAGTATGCCAAACTAAACATCCACTATCTGCATGAACAGGAAATATTGAAAGCATTCTATAAAGATAGTTTGAAAGTAATGATTGTATCTACTAACATTGATTCCAATGATATTAGAAAATTCAATAATAGAAAAGTATTTCCGAGGCAATACAAGTTTGCTACCAGCGCCATTGCATTTATTACGAGCCTTGATAATAAACTAGATTCTATTAAAAAGGATGTACTGATTGAAAGTTTGAGAATGCCAAATAGCAAACAAAGGTTTGTTATTGAAAATACATTTTCTGGCATAGCCTCAAATATACTTAAGTCAATTGGTATGGAAAAATTCAATAACAATGTTTTTGCGAAATCCAGTAAAAGAGAAATTATTGATTGGATCAAACAGAATCCTAAAGATATTGGCCTCGTGGACTGGAGTGAATTGAGTGACAGCGATGATTTGGAAGCAAAAAAAATGCTGGGTGAAGTAAAATTAATTGCTATTTCAAACAGTATAACAGACAATCAGTATTATAAGCCTTACCAATACAACCTCAATGGAAATTACCCTTTCACCAGAGAATTGTTTTTGATCAGAAGGCATGGAAATACAGATGTTAGTTTGGGTTTTGCATCATTTATTTGTGGAGAAATCGGACAAAAAATTGTACTAAAAACCGGACTTCTTCCTCATTACCAAACTGAAAGATGGATTGAATTTAATGGATTGAAAGATATAAAAGTAGTAAAATAAAAAACAATATTTAGCAACTAAAAATGATTTATAAAATGAAAAAATTGGTAATTGGCTGTTTGTTAATGGGATTTGCATTCACAAATTTGCTTATTGGACAGGCTTCGTTGGCTGAAGGTATCAAGCTTTTCAACAATGAAAACTATACAGAAGCACAGAATTTTTTTGAATCAATTATTAAAAAAGAACCTACCAATGCATTACCGCATTATTACATAGGCCAGATAAAGTATGCCCTTGAAGATTATAAAGGAGCAAAAGAGGCATATGTCGCAGGTGTCAAAGTCAACTCCAAATGTTGTGAATGTGCGATAGGCTTAGCAAAGCTAAACTTAGACAATGGCAATACAATAGAAGCAACCAAGACGTTGGATGCTTTAGAAAAGTCCAATAAAAAAAGTGCACCAATGCTGGCTTTGATTGGCGATGCTTATTTATACAGCAAAAAACCAAATGCTAAAAAAGCGTTGGAGGCATTGACAAAATCAAGGGATTTAGATCCGAAAGTTGGATCTACATTGTCACACATGGGTGATGCAGCTAAATCCTTGGGAGATCTCGGCACAGCAATGACCAATTACGAGTCAGCTGTAGCCAAAGACCCGACAAACCTTGAAGCTTATATGAGTATGGCAGTTATATGGGCCGCAAGCAGGCAGCAAGAACTGGCCATAGAAAAGTTGGAGTCGGCGATTAAATTGTCCCCTGACTATGCGCCAGCTTACAAAATTTTATATGATCTTTACTACAAAGCAAAGCAATTTAAAAAGATGATTCCTGTTTTGGATAAATATGTTTCCTTAGCCGGAAATGACATTAAAGCAAGAATAAGATTGGTCAAATTTTTATGCTATACCGCAAAGGATTATGAAAGAACCATTCTTGAAGCCAACAAATTATTAAGCGATAAAACCATTAAACTTGAAGGCGCGGATCTAGTTGTTTTAAACAGATTCCTGGCTTGGGCATATGGTGAAACACAAAAGTACCAGGAATCTTATGATGCAAGTAAAGAATTGTTTAAAATAGCAGAACAAGATACTTCCAGAAAAGTATATGGTCAAGATTATGACTACTTAGCACAAGCTGCTTTGAAGTTAGGAAAAACGGAAGAATCAAAAGTTGCTTATGAAAAGGTGTTGGAGCAAGATTCTTCCAAAAAGGAAGAGATTTATGGAATCTTAGCAAAGAAATTTTATGAAGATAAAAATTATGAAGATGCCATAACGTACTACATTAAGAAAAACACATTAAAGCCATTGGGATCAAGTGAATCATTCAATTTGGCAAATGCATATTATGTAACTAAAAAATATACAGAAAGCGATTCTGTTTTTACGAAGATAGTAGAAGCCACTCCAAATTACGCAACCGGTTGGTTGATGAAAGCAAGAATTGCCAGAGCTCAAGATCCTGACTTTACTTTGCTGACTGCGCAGCCATCCTACATTAAATACATTGAAAATGCTGAAACAGATTTGGCAAAAGCCACAGAGGATAAAGCAAAGGAAAGGCTAAAGAAAAACCTTGTAGAAGCTTACGACTACCTTGGAACCTGTTTGGTACAAAAATCAGATAATGAAGGAGCTAAAGTTTACTTTGAAAAAGTAATAACTATTGATCCTGCAAACGCTAAAGCGATTGAAAGTATTAAAATTTTGAACGGGGGTAAATAATTATTGTTTAAAGATATAAACTATTTAAAGGGCATCAAGTTTTTCTTGGGCCCTTTTTTTGTTTTTATAGGTAAAACTTCTCTTTTAATTCATTCAAAATAATATTTCGAATTGCGATTAGAAGTATTTCAAAATTACTTTATGGCTTTGAAAGGT
The DNA here is from genome assembly GCA_043755305.1 of Saprospiraceae bacterium. GTDB lineage: Bacteria > Bacteroidota > Bacteroidia > Chitinophagales > Saprospiraceae > JADKBO01. Next base: position 5,761 of record JAYUTD010000305.1, on the reverse strand, counting down.
AATGTAATTATGCGATGCAATAAAAGAACAACATATAAAATTTTGAATGCATTGTCTCGAAATATGATTATTTCCTTTAATTTATAAAAGGTTATTAAGAATAAAACCATTAAAAGGACTTTGGATTATAATTTTATCTTTTAATTCGTTAAATTTGCCATCTCAATAGAGTAAATATGACTGATCAGGCCATAAAGGATTTTTTGCCCATTTTTCTTATGTTTTTAGTAGCATCAGGATTTGTCGGCTTTGTTATGTTTGTTACCCATAGAATGGGACCAAAGCGAAATTCAGAAGTAAAAGACGAAGCCTTTGAATGCGGTGTGGAAAGCGTAGGCAATGCTAGATCACCATTCTCCATCAAATATTTTTTAGTTGCCATTCTCTTTGTACTTTTTGACATTGAAGTAATATTTATGTACCCATGGGCAGTAAATTTTAGGCAGCTAGGCGTTACCGGGCTTATAGAAATGTTTACCTTCATAATTTTACTTCTCGTAGGTTTCTTTTACATACAAAAGAAAAAGGCTTTAAACTGGGATTAATCAATTACATATGGCATTAGTAAATATAGATTCAAAAAACAAACCAGATGGTTTGGAGGGGCAAGGGTTCTTCGCAACCAGACTAGATCAAGTAGTAGGTCTTGCCAGAAAAAATTCACTGTGGCCACTGCCCTTTGCAACTTCATGCTGCGGCATTGAGTTTATGGCCACTATGGGGGCAAACTACGATCTTGCCAGATTTGGAATGGAAAGACTTAGTTTCTCGCCCAGACAAGCTGATTTACTAATAGTTGCCGGTACAATAGCCAAAAAAATGGGACCGATTTTAAGGCAAGTATATGAACAAATGGCCGAGCCAAAGTGGGTTATTTCTATGGGAGCATGTGCCAGTAGTGGTGGAATATTTGATACTTATTCTGTACTCCAGGGAATAGATAAAATTATACCGGTAGATGTTTATGTTCCAGGTTGCCCACCCAGGCCTGAGCAACTTATTGATGGTATAATAAAAATTCAGGAACTTGTCCAAAATGAAAGTAGAGGTAGAAGAAATAGTGAAAAATATAAGAATTTATTGGCATCTTACGGTATAGAATAAGAAATGGAACAACTAATAGAAACACTTGTTGCGAATTTAAATGCACATATAAAAGACGAGGTAATAGTAGAAAAACAGTACGATTTTTATGTATTGACTATTGATAAAAAGAATGTTCACCAAGCATTGGCTTTCCTTAAAAATGAAGTTGCATATGGTTTTACATTCTTAACAACAATGTGTGGTATTCATTTTCCTGATTCTATAGAAAAAGAGTTTGGATTGATGTACCAATTGCACAACATGAGCTCTAATAACAGATTAAGAATTAGAACATATATGCCAAAAACTGATTTGGTTATGCCTACGGTTACTGATTTGTTTCCTACTTCTAATTGGATGGAGCGAGAAGCCTATGATTTCTACGGATTTCAATTCGAAGGACACCCTAATCTTACCAGAATATTGAATATGGATGAAATGAATTATCATCCTATGAGAAAGGAATACGCATTAGAGGACGGTGGAAGAACCGATAAAGAGGATAAATATTTTGGAAGATAATATAACAAAATGAGCTACTTAAAGGAAACAGATGATATAGTAACAACAGAGGTCAAAGATTACAGTACACTCAATCTGGGTCCGACACATCCTGCGACCCATGGCATATTTCAAAATATTTTGACCATGGATGGTGAAAAAATTGTAGATGCACAGCAAACTATTGGTTATATTCATAGAGCATTTGAAAAAATTGCAGAAAGGAGACCATACAACCAACTTACGGTACTTACGGATAGGTTGAACTATTGTTCATCACCAATTAACAATATGGGCTGGCATATGACGGTCGAAAAATTGATTGGATGCGAAGTTCCTAAAAGAGCACAGTACCTTAGAGTCATTATAATGGAATTGGCAAGAATATCGGATCATATTATTTGTGATGCTGTAATTGCAGTTGATACAGGTGCTTTGACAGGATTTACCTATCTTTTTCAATGGAGAGAATTGATCTATGAAATTTACGAAGAGATATGTGGTGCAAGGTTGACAACAAATATAGGGCGGATAGGTGGAATGGAAAGAGATTTTACACCTAAAGCATGGGAGAAGTTAGATAAGTTTTTGACAGGATTTCCCAAAATCCTCAATGAGTTTGAAAGCCTTGTAAAAAGAAACAGGATATTTATAGACAGAACATTGGGTGTAGGTCCTATCTCGGGGCAAAGAGCACTTGAATATGGTTTTACTGGCCCAAATCTTAGGGCTGCCGGAGTAGATTATGATGTGCGGGTAGCTTTGCCATATAGCTCTTATGAAGATTTTGAATTCAATATTCCAATTGGAGAATCAGGTGATACTTACGATAGATTTATGGTCAGGCTTGAAGAAATGAAAGAAAGTATGGGTATAATCAAACAAGCTATTGAAAAAATGCCCACAGGACCATTTCATGCTGATTTACCATCCTTTTATTTGCCACCAAAAGAAGATGTATACAATAAAATGGAAGCTTTGATTTACCATTTTAAAATAGTGATGGGAGAAACGGATATACCCAAAGGTGAAGTTTATCATTCCGTGGAAGGTGGCAATGGGGAATTGGGATTTTATCTTATAAGCGATGGTGGCAGGGCGCCTTTTAGGTTGCATTTTAGGAGGCCGTGTTTCATTTATTATCAAGCCTATCCTGAAATGATTAGAGGTAGTATGCTATCAGACGCAATACTTACGATGAGTAGTATGAATGTGATAGCAGGTGAATTAGATGCTTAAAATAAAAGAATAAACAGTGAGTAAAAATATTGCTTTTTCAGATCAAACGATGGCTACGGCAAGAAAAATTATAGCCAGATACCCAGAAGGAAAACATAAGTCTGCGTTAATTCCATTGCTACACTTAGCTCAAGCTGAATTTGATGGATGGTTGAGTCCTGAAGTGATGGATTATGTAGCCTCCATATTGAATATACAGCCGGTAGAAGTTTATGAAGTAGCTTCGTTTTACAGTATGTTTAACTTAAAACCAAGAGGCAAATGTTTATTGGAGGTTTGCCGTACAAGTTCATGCTGGATGATGGGTGCAGAAGACGTAGTCCATCACATAGAAAAAAAATTAGGCATTAAGAATGGTGAGACTTCTGCAGATGGTATGTTTACCTTAAAGACTGTGGAGTGCCTTGGTTCATGTGGCACTGCTCCAATGATGCAAGTAGGTAAGAATTATCATGAGAATTTGACTTTTGAAAAAGTAGATCAATTGCTTGAAAAATTCAAATCCGAAGATAAAATAAGTAATTATTGTTAGTATAAAAATTGCGATTGTGGGTAAAAAATTACTTTTAAAAAATATAGGAATACCGGGTATAAATACCTATAGTGTATACAGGCAAAATGGCGGATATACCGCAGTAGAAAAAGCATTGAAAGAAATGACTCCCGAGCAGATTGTAGAGGAAGTCAAGACCTCAGGTGTAAGAGGCAGAGGCGGTGCTGGCTTTCCAGCTGGTATGAAATGGAGTTTTCTGGCTAAGCCTGAAGGAGTACCCAGGTATTTGGTCTGCAATGCGGATGAATCAGAACCGGGAACGTTCAAGGATAGGTATTTAATGGAATATTTGCCGCATTTATTGATCGAAGGCATGATTGCCTCTTCCTTCGCTTTGGGAGCAAATACTGCCTATATCTACATTCGTGGAGAATATTTTTATGTCTATGACATTATGGAAAAAGCCATAGATGAAGCCTATAAAAATGGTTGGCTTGGAAAAAATATCTTAGGCACCGGTTACAATCTGGATTTATACATGCACATAGGTGCAGGAGCATATATTTGTGGCGAAGAGACGGCTTTGCTTGAAAGTTTAGAAGGAAAAAGAGGCAATCCAAGGATTAAGCCACCATTTCCGGCAATTGCCGGTTTATATGGTTGCCCAACAGTAGTCAACAATGTTGAAACCATTACTGCAATTGTACCTATTATCAATGATGGTGGAGCCGCATATGCAGCGATTGGCGTTGGCAAGAGCACAGGCACAAAATTGATTTCTGCAAGTGGGCACATTAAAAAGCCCGGTGTTTATGAAATTGAGATGGGCTTGCCTGTTGAAGAATTTATTTACAGTGATGAGTATTGTGGCGGCATGCGAAACAATAGAGAATTAAAGGCTGTGGTTGCGGGAGGTTCATCCGTGCCAATACTTCCAAAACACCACATATTGAAATTAGCAAATGGAGAACCCCGTTTGATGTCATATGAAAGCTTGGCTGATGGCGGATTTGCAACTGGCACCATGCTTGGGTCTGGAGGTTTTATTGTTTTGGATGAAACAGCGAGTATAGTTAAAAATCTTTATACATTCACACGTTTTTATCACCACGAAAGTTGTGGACAGTGCAGCCCTTGCCGCGAAGGAACTGGGTGGATGGAAAAAATATTGCACAAAATTTTAGATGGCCATGGCACATTAACAGATGTCGATTTGCTTTGGGATATTCAGTCCAAAATAGAAGGCAAGACTATATGTCCACTAGGTGACGCAGCAGCTTGGCCTGTAGCAAGTGCGATAAGACATTTTAGGTCTGAATTTGAAGATTACGTTAGAAATCCTCAAAGCATCAAAGATGTAAAGCATTATTATAATGTAAATAATTTAATAGAAGCTTAATTTAAAAAAAAATAATCAATGCCAATAGTTACCATAGATGATCAGCAAATCGAAGTGCCAGAAGGTACTACTATACTGCAGGCTGCTCGTATGATAGGAGGAGACATTGTTCCACCAGCAATGTGCTATTATTCGAAATTGAAAACAAGTGGAGGCTATTGTCGTACATGCCTGGTAAAAGTGGAAGCAGGGTCAACAAAAGATCCAAGGCCGATGCCTAAGCCGGTGGCTAGTTGCAGGACTATGGTAATGGACGGCATGATCGTCAGAAATGTCACATCTCCGGAAGTTTTAGAAGCACGTGCAGGAGTCGTTGAGTTTTTATTAATGAACCACCCATTGGATTGTCCGGTTTGTGACCAAGCAGGGGAATGCAGTCTTCAGGACCTCGGATACCAGAATGGTAAAGATGGTACTCGATATGAATTTGAAAGAAGAGAATTTGAAAAAAAGGATATCGGAGACCATATAAAATTGCACATGACCAGATGTATTCTCTGCTATAGGTGTGTAAAAGTGGCTGAGCAACTTACGGATGGAAGAGTTCACGGTGTCATGAATCGGGGAGATGTATCAGAAATAAGTACGTACATCGAGAAAGCAATTGAAAATGAATTTAGCGGTAACATGATTGACGTGTGTCCGGTTGGCGCATTAACGGATAAAACATTCAGATTCAAAAGTAGAGTTTGGTTTACAAATCCTATGGATGCAAACAGAGCCTGCACAAAATGTAGTGGTAAAGTAAGATTATGGTATCAAGGGGAAGAAATACTGAGAGTCACGGCGAGGAAAGATGAATATGGCGAAGTTGTAGATTGGATCTGCAATGATTGCAGGTACGATAAAAAGCATGCTTCAGATTGGAATATCGAAGGCCCCGCCAAAATAAACAAGCATTCAGTAATATCAGCAAACCATTATTTGATAGGACTTAAAAAAGAGATTTCTATGCAAAAAACATTCCTCAATGGTGCAAAAGTATCATTGGGAGAAGGGGCACTAAATCCTAATAACTTATAGAATAAAGATTATATTAATGG
>JAYUTD010000304.1:0-4283 GCA_043755305.1 Saprospiraceae bacterium | reverse complement strand
AATTGGCCAGTGTACCGATGACTGGCTCTACGGTGCTGCTTCGCAGCTTTTTCATGCGGCTGGCTTTGTGTGTTTGCATGCGCTGGTGCATGCGGTCGTAGTAGGGCTTGTCTATGGTTACGGTTATCTTTTTATAATCACTTTTACCTATACACTTGCTGCGCAGTGGACAGGTGGCGCAGTCTTTGGCGCTGCTGCGGTATTCTTTGTTGGTGTAGCCCATTTTATTTGTCCGTGGATTTTTGAACGGCAGCTTTGCACCCTGTTGGCATATGTACTGGTCGTTTTGTTCATCGTAGGCAAAGGTTTCTTTAATGTGTTTATAGGTGCCTATATTGGGTATGTAGGCGGTAATGTTTTTGTCTTCGAGGGCCTTTAAAGCTTCGCCACTGCTGTAGCCGGTGTCGGCCAGTATTTCTTCTACTATCAGGCCTTCAGCCTGTAAGTTGTTAACGGTATTATCTACTACTGCGGGCAGGCATTGGCTGTCTTTTTTATCGGCTGTATGTGCTTCTATGTTTGTAATGATGTGGCTTGCTGTATCAACACTTACCTGCCCCAGGTAATTGAGCTGGCGCGGCTTTCCGGGCTTTGTACTCACCCTTGCATCTTCATCGGTGGTGCTGTAGTGGGTGTGGTTGCTTACAAACTTTGGCAGCCCTTCGGTATGGCCTTCGGCCATGGCTTTGGACAGGCTTCTGCCCTGTGGCTGATGCTTATATGCCCTGGCTTTCCAGCGGTGGTGTTGTTGTACACGTTTGTTTCGTTCAGCACTTACGGTGCGGCTGTTGGCTTGCACCGGGTCAGTATCAGGAGTCGTAGCCATAGGCATAACCGGTGCTACATCCTCTTCGGTGATGGATGAGGCGTAATCATCGCCATCATCAAGTATGTCCTTTTCTGTCAAACTATCCATGCTGGCATTGGCTTTTACAAACACACTGTCTAACGCCTGCCGCCTGCCTGATACCATGCCTTGCTCTATGCATTGCTTTAGTACTTCTTTAAAGAGTTGTTTAAAAACATCTTCGCCATACAATTGGCGTGTGCGGCTTAGGGTGCTGTGCCATGGTAATGTTTCATCAATATCATAACCCAGAAAGAAGAGCATATCCATACGCATGCATGCGGTGTTAATAATACGGCGATCGCTGCCGAGGTTTTCGAGGTAGCCGATGAGCATGAACTTAAAAAATACAATGGGATCGATGCTTTGCTGGCCTTCGGTGCCGTAGTATTTTTTGGTGGCTTTGTACAGCCAGTGCAGGTTGAGGAAGCTTTTGAGTTTGCGATAAAAATTGTCTTCTGGCACCCGCTCACTAAGCTGGAAGGAAAGGAACAGTTTTTCGGTATGTAGTTTTCTGCCTTGCATAAAAGCAAGACAACACAAACATGCAAAACGATTCATTTTACTTATCAACAAATGTGAGTTGCGCAACAAGCACATGGGGTTTTGTGCAAGCAGGGCTGGACGTTCAAACTTCGGCTGTTTGCATCGCTGTACTTTGGTTCGGGCTTGACGGAATTCTGTTGGGCTTTTAGTTCTTATCTTGTACTTTTAAATCTTTATTGGGCAGCGGTTCCGGGCAGGACGAGCAATGAATTCCACACCTGCAGCAATACCTGTCCGTTGTAGGCAATTTTATTTGACACCTCACTAATTAATGTAACGACATGAATAAATATTTCAAAAAATCCAGTGTGTTATTAATCTTTGCTTGCTTCCAAGTAAGTATCTTGTTTGGGCAGACAGTTAAAAATTATTCCCAAGAAATAGAAGTCAAAATTAAACAAGTTGAAAGCAACTTGACTGGTGCTGTTCAAATTGAAAATATTGAACCAATCAAATGGACATTAGCTGAAAGAATGAAGTTTTATCATGCAAATGGAATAAGTATAACTGTTATTAAAGATTACAAAATTGAATGGACAAAAAGTTATGGATGGGCAGACAGTTTGGAACAACGACCAGTAACACCAATAACAAGGTTTCAGGCAGGCTCAAATAGTAAATCTCTTAATGCTATTGGTGTTTTGAAATTAGTACAAGATGGAAAAATAAATCTCAACGAAGACATAAATAAGTACCTAAAAACCTGGAAATTCCCTTACGACTCTTTATCAAAAGGCAAGAAGATAACAATTGCTAATTTGTTAAGTCATACAGCTGGTATAACAATTCATGGATTTCCTGGCTATGAAATTGGAGACACAATTCCTACACTAACTCAAATATTAGATGGACAAAAACCTGCTAATACAAAAGCCGTTCGTTCAATGTATGAACCCTCACTTAAATATCAATATTCAGGTGGTGGGACAACTATTTCTCAATTAATAGTTGAAGATGTTACAGGACTGCCGTATGATGAATATATGTGGAAGAATGTTTTGAAGCCAATTGGTATGACAAATTCATCTTACACACAACCACCAAAAAAGAAAATTGAAAAATTTTTAGCTACAGGCTATTATAATGATGGCAAACCAGTAAAAGGCAAATACCATATATATCCTGAACAAGCAGCAGCAGGTTTATGGTCAACCTCAAATGACTTGGCAAAATATGTTATAGAAACCCAATTATCGTTAGAAGGCAAATCGCAGAAAGTTCTTAACAGACAAACAACAACTTTAAGACTAACACCTTATATAGATAGTTCATCTGCATTGGGTGTATTTGTTTTAAACAAAGGTGGAGTTAAGTATTTTAATCATGGCGGAGTGGACGAAGGTTTTGTAAGCCAATACATTGGTAGCTTTGAAGGAGGAAATGGAGTTGTAGTAATGACTAATACTTATAACACTTCTCTATATAACGAAATTATTTATAGTGTTGCGTCAACTTATAATTGGAAAAATTATTCGCCAGAAGTAAGAAAGACAATAACGCTACCTGATACTTTAATAAATTCCTATATCGGCAAGTATATACTTGAAAATGACACATTAGCTATCGTAAAAAAATCTGATGGAATTTATATAGACGACCTAACTGAAAAAACAAGTTGGAAAATGTATTTTACTGACAACGCAAAATTTTTCGTTTTAGAAAACAGAATGAAATTTGTTTTTTTAATTGACAATATAAATAAGTCTATTAGTCTAAAAATCAACAATTGGACATACAATAAAAAAGAGTAGAAAAACTGCCTCTTTCCTGCGCAAGTCTCCCATCATAAAAGCGTCCACTCTTCCCTGCCGATGTCTGCTGTGTGTGGGTATTGAGTGTAAGGGAGCGACTCGGCAGCATCAGGGTTTAACTAAAATCAAATGAGTCTCAAGTAAAATATTTTTGCTTCTCTGTTCTTGTGTATGGTGTTTGTCAAACCTGGTTTTCGCAGTTCCAATTTATCAATAAAGGCATCTATGAGCCTTAACGGATTATCTGCACCCACCTGGTCTTCCAGTGTACTGAAGTAGGTTTGATGGCAATTGTTTCCTTGTATACATTGCATAGCTTATCACTGCAAAAACTATACATGTTTTGGGCTATTCACATTGTGTGTATATTTGAGTGACGGCGGTGGTTTTTTCACAAACTCCCGTTGTAGGGAATTTTAATGATCTACCCTTCGTGTGAGAAACAATATGTTGACATTACTATTTTACTAACGACATTAACAGCTTGCGGATAAAAGAAAATGGAAAATAAATTTATTACTTGGGATAATTTTGTTGATGGATTTGGAAAAGAAATGGTATCAGTAGAGGATGTTTATAATAATATGGTTAAGAATGGACTTAACGACAACTGTTTAACTAAAATGGATTTTACATTTATATCTGACAAAAAAGAAAACTTACAAAAACTCGGTGAATTTATTAGTACGCATTACCCGTATTCAGTCCAAGAAGTAAAAAAGTATGAAGACCTTTGGGAAATAAATGGAGAAACTAATGAAATGCCAATAACAGCAGATAATTTAATGTATTGGAGTTTGGATATGTATAAAAGAGGTTATGAATTTGATGCAACTCTTGACGCATATGGCGGATTAGTTGACTCCAAAACACCTAAATATCTTGATTTAGACACATCAAATGCAAACTACTATTTTGACAAAGGAGTTGAATGTTACAATAAAGGAGATTTGAGTGGTTCAATATTTAATTGGTCGTTGACAATTGCAATTGACCCCAAAGACCCAAATGCTTATTATTCGAGAGCAGTAGTAAAGAATGAACTTCATACTTGGAAGTCTGCACTTAGAGATTATGACAAGGCAATTGAAATTGCACCAACATTTGCAAGCGCATTAATAAACAGAGGCGGACTTAAA
>JAYUTD010000303.1:0-10752 GCA_043755305.1 Saprospiraceae bacterium | reverse complement strand
GACTTGACAGTACCTTGTGTACCTACGGGCATAAAAATAGGGGTTTCAATCTGACCATGGTCTGTATGAAGCAAACCTGCTCTTGCTTTTGATTTTTTATCCGTACTTAGTATTTTGAACATATAAAATTTTAATAAACTATTTTTTGACCTATGTTCTGAATCTTGAAGCATCCATTTTAATAAGTACGCTTATCATAACACTAAAAATCAATAACGATGTCCCCCCTCGGCTTAACAAAGGGAGTGGTATACCTATTATAGGCATTAAGCCTACGGTCATACCAATATTGATGAAGAAATGCACAAAAAAAATGCCTGCGATACAATAAGCGTAATTTCTGATGAATTCAAGTTTGGCCCTTTCAGCAATTACTACGCATCTTATGATAAGCAATACATACAATAAGATCACAGATGCAGCTCCTATAAAACCTTGTTCCTCACCTACGATTGAAAATATAAAATCAGTGGATTGTTCCGGCACATAATTTAGCTTAGTCATTTCTCCATTCAAATAACCTTTGCCTAAAAACCCCCCGGACCCAATAGCCAGTTTGGATTGTATTAAATTGTACAAGGGCCCTCTGGGGTCACACCGTTCTGGTCGCAACCAAATGTTGATACGCTCTTGCTGATGAGGCTTTATTACATCTTCAAAAAGGTAGTCAGTACCGTATGAAATAATTGTAATAAAAAATGTTGCAATAAAAACAAAACTCAAAGTTCTCAAATTTCGTTCTTTAAATAAAAAAAACGAAGCTATAAGAAAGCCAACACCCGGGACAATAAAAGAGCCTATTGTCATCTTATTGTAGTAAAATGCGATAGCACCTGCTAAGCTCAATATATATAGAAAAATCGATTGAAGCGTAGTTTTATAGGAAAACAACATTATAGCATAACCAATAAATAGACAAAGAAAAAAAATTAAATGTGGGCTAAACATTAATGAAAAAATAAAAATAAGCAAAAGTAAAAATGCTAAAATATACAGCCATGAAGACAGACCCTTCCTGTATAGCAGCACAAAAAAAGAACCAAATACCAATGCACTGCCTGCATCCGGTTGCAGCAATATTAGCAACATAGGGCCTAAAAAAATACCCATCGCTGTGAAGAGGACCTTATTGTCTCTGAGGTTATTTTTATTGAAACTTAAGTAGCTTGATATGGCAAGACAAGTGCCAAACTTCGCTATTTCAGATGGTTGAAAAGAAGCAAAGCCAAAGTCAAACCAGGATCTGTTGCCTTTTACTACTTCCCCAAAAAACAATACAAGTATAAGCAACAAGATGGAAATTAAATAGACCGGTATGGCAAACGTATTCCAAAAATTCCATTCTATTGCCAGCGTAATAGTAAAAAAGACCCCAGCGATCACGACCCATAGTGTTTGCCTGCCCATCTCAGAAGAGAGATCCAAAAATGAATATACATTTTTTTCATCATAATTGGATGAGTATACCATCATCCAGCCTATGATAACCAAGCTTACAAATATAGAAAGCACGATCCAATCAATGCCTCTATTACTTATCGTGGGATTTTGAGATTGAGACATCAATAATTAATTAAATCGTATTTCTGAATATCATCCTGAACTGGTATTGCGGCGGGAAAATCTTTTTTTAAGGAAGCAAGAAAGGACATCATCTCTGTTTTTGTTCTGTATGCGCCTACTCTTACATGGTAATAAGGCGATATGTGTTTCCATGCAGAAGGTATGCTTGGATACAGGCTGGTAAATTTAGATTTTGCATTTTCCATTTCTCGTCTGTCATCTGTTGATACAATTTGGATCCTCCAACCCCTTATAGTTGTTTCGGCCCTATTTTTGATCACATAGTTTGAAAACAGGGTACTTATATTTGAGGGTTCATGAAAGCGCACTTTGCCTTGACCAAAGCCCAAATGGAAGAAGGAAAAACATAGAACCAATACAAAAAATGACTTTAACATTATTGAACCAATGATTTATCTCAGGTAAAGATACGAAATTATTTTAGGTAAAGACCAATATCAGGACACAGTAATACACTCAAATCTTTTAAGAAAAGATGGATCGAAATCTGCGCCGTGTCCAAAATCATCACTTATGGTCACTTGCCAATCTTTACTATATTCCATACCGCCAATTACAGGATCCTCTGAGAGCATAAGTGGGGAATCAAGGTCGTGAAAGATGATATTGTGCCATGCCAGATCAAAATGTACAAGTGCAGTAATACCAAGCCTTGATTCAGAAAATGAACCTACCTGACAATACATATCTGCTGCTTCAGCAATGGAAGCTATTTTCATCGCATTACAGATACCACCGGCCTTGCCAAGCTTGATATTGATAAGATCGGCAGCATTGCTAGACACAATGCGCAATGCATCATGATGATTAAATACAGACTCATCAGCCATTATAGGGATAGGGCTTTCTGCATTAAGCCTTATTTGATCAAGTAAATTATTGGCATGTATGGGTTCTTCGCAATGCTCTATATTGAAATCTTGCATGGCAAACAAGGCTTTTTTGGCCTCAATATAATTCCATCCTTGATTGGCATCTATCCTTATAACAATATCTTCACCCACAGATTTTCTTATAGACCTTACCCTTTCGATGTCATTGATTGCAGGTCGTTGACCTAGTTTCAATTTTAAAATTTTAAACCCTTTAGAAACAAAACTTTCGGCTTTTTTTACCATGCTATCTACATCTAGTAGGCTAACCGTATTGTCTGTCACAATGGTTTTGTCCTTATTTCCGTGAAGGTACTTGTAAAGAGGTAATTCTGACAATTTGGAACTTAAATCATAGAGTGCCATATCAAAGGCACACTTTACTGATGCATTACCTACAATCATTCGGTTCATAGTCATGACATGTTTCATAATATCGGTAGGATCTTCACCTATCAAAACAGCAGCCAGATCTTTGGCAAAAGCTACAGTACCTGGTTGGGTTTCACCATGTATAGACCTATATGGACAACATTCTCCTACGCCATAAAGGCCTTGGTCGCAATATATTTTTATAACAGTGTTTTTTGCATGAGTAAGTGCCCCCTTTGAAATAATAAAAGGTTCAGTTAACTTTATTTGCGTAGGATAAATTTCAATCCTGGTAATCTTTGTGGATTTCATGCTTATAAAATAGACAATAGGAATGGGGCTTTAAAAGGGTATTTTAAAGCTTTTCTTACTTTATGATTTTAGGATTTGAAACTTTGCGAAAAGCCGCTTTTTGTTCTTTAGATAAAATTTCTTCTACCTTAGGGGCAAATTCTTTGTCCAATGCTGTCATGTCAACGTTCATATCTCCCTTGTCTTTGCCGCTTCTAATGACTACATTCCATTTTGGTTCTTTCAAAGAAAACACTTTTTCTAGCTTTAAAACCTGGGCTTCCGTCAATGGTTCCACACCCGATCTTGAAAAATTTGCCGAAAGTTGTTTAATACTGTTTTTTATGAAATTATTTCCAGCATAAGTAGATTGAGAATATCCATTAAAACACAAAAAAGCAAATAGGAGCAAAAAAATAAATTTAATAATTTTCATTATTTCTAAAATTTTAAGATGAATAAAAAAACTGAAACTGATTTGTGTTGGAGCTACCACAAAGATAAGAAATTAATTAATATTTTAAAAACCACCTAAAAAAAATTAATCCACCTTCAAAGGTCTATCAATACTTTCTTCAAGTGAAATAAATGTTTCTGTTCTTTGAATTCCTTTTATTGTCTGAATTTTATTGGATAATGTTTCCCTAAGGTGGTCGGTGTCTCTTACAATAATTTTTGCAAAAATACCATAGTTGCCGGTTGTATAATGCGCACTTACGACCTCATTGATTCCCATCAACTCCTCTATTACAACCTGATACAAACTTGATTTTTCTAAATAAATTCCAAGAAAAGCAGTAATGTCATAACCCAATGCTTTATAGTCAACCTCCACATGGCTGCCAATTATAATGCCGGCATCAATCATTTTCTTTATTCGAACATGCACTGTACCAGCAGATAAAAACAATTCTTTGCCAATTTCTGCATAAGGTCGTTTACCATCTATCAAAAGAATAGAAAGTATCTTTCTGTCGGTATCATCCAACTGAATAGTGTTATTACGCTTCATTTTGGGTTACTTTATTTAACAAATACGAATGTACACTGAAAAATTAAAATAGATGAAGATTTTTGTTTTTAATTAAGCGTAGCGGGAAAAATGATATAATCAGATAGGAAAACCTTGCTTTAACTGGCAATGATCATTGGTTTAAAGTTTAAGTGACAGGGTTTCGCATTAATTATTTCAAATTTTTTTATACTTTTACACATTCTTTCCAAATAAAATTTTGTCATGAACAAGTTGATTTTGCAAAAAGCATTTGCATGCATGAGCACAGCTAAGAGCCTTACCGAATTGTATGAATCTAATTTCAAAATCGTATCTAAATATGTTCATGCCACCTCTCGAGGACATGAAGCAATACAAATTGCGTTGGGTTTAAATTTGCTTCCATGTGATTTTGTATCCCCATATTATAGGGATGATGCATTATTATTATCTATCGGATGCAGCCCTTATTCACTTATGTTACAGCTATTGGCTAAAAGAGAGGATGTTTTTTCCGGAGGCAGGACTTATTATTGTCATCCAAGTCTAAATGACAAGGATAAGCCAAAAATTATACATCAATCATCAGCCACCGGTATGCAGGCCATACCTACCACAGGTATTGCAATGGGTTTAAATACAAAATTGGCTATTGGCACCATTGAAGCACATGAAAAACAAGCTATAGTGGTTTGCTCGTTGGGTGATGCATCGGTTACTGAAGGTGAGGTTTCAGAGGCTCTCCAAATGGCTGCATTAAAACAGCTACCTATCATTTACCTTGTGCAGGATAATGGTTGGGACATTTCGGCAAAAGCGGAAGAAACCCGCGCTATGAATGCTTACCAATACGCTCAAGGGTTCGTGGGTATTACAGCAGTGTCCATAGATGGTGCTGATTTCAATCAATGCTTTGAAACATTGAAAAATGTAATTGAAGATTGCCGCACCAATAGAAAGCCTTATTTAGTGCATGCAAAAGTACCACTGCTCAACCACCACACTTCTGGTGTAAGAAAAGAATGGTATAGGGACGATTTAGATCAACATTCGTTGTTGGATCCATACAATCGATTGGTAGAACTTTGCCTTTCTTCTGATATATCTCAAGAGGAAATTGATGCCATAATAGCCTCCTCACAAGAAAATGTGGCTGCTGAGTATAAAAAAGCTTTAAATGCAGAAGAACCAAGACCTGAAGATTTATTTTTACATGACTTTGCCCCTACCCATCTTGACCGCGAAACAGGGGTAAGAGAGCCGCCCGAAAACGAAGAAAAAGTAATGGTGGATTGTGCTTTATTTGCGATTCAACAATTGATGGCGGATGACCTAAATGTACTTTTATATGGTCAGGATGTAGGAAAACGATTAGGCGGGGTTTTTCGCGAAGCATCTACACTGGCCGAAAAATATGGAGACCACAGGGTATTCAATACTGCTATCCAGGAGGCATTTATTGTGGGGAGCACAGTCGGAATGTCTGCTGTGGGGCTTAAGCCCATCGTAGAAGTCCAATTTGCTGATTACATATGGCCCGGACTTAATCAATTGTTTTCAGAAGTAAGCAGAAGTTGCTACTTGTCCAATGGTAAATATCCGGTAAATATGACGCTCAGAGTTCCCATAGGAGCCTATGGCAGTGGTGGCCCTTACCATAGCAGCAGTGTAGAATCAGTAGTTACAAACATTAAAGGCTTAAAAATTGTTTACCCATCCAATGGTGCAGACCTTTTTGGATTTTTGAAAGCAGCTTCAGAAGACCCCAATCCTGTGGTAATTTTTGAACACAAAGGATTGTATTGGAGTAAAGTCAAAGGCACAGATTATGCCAAATCAATTTTACCTTCTTCCGATTATAGGATCCCTTTTGGCAAGGCACTTATGGTAAAGGAAGTTGAGGAAAAAATGTTACAAGGAGATAATTGTGTGCTTATTGTGACTTATGGTATGGGCGTGCATTGGGCAATAAATGCAAGTAAAGATTTTGATCAGAAAGTGGGAATTCTTGACTTAAGATCGTTATATCCACTTGATGAAGAGTTGATTTTTGCAAAGGCAAAAAACTATCACCGTATCATAGTTGTCACTGAAGAGCCGGTAAACAATACTTTTGCACAGAGCATTGCAGCAAGGATTCAACAAAACTGTTTCCAATACTTAGATGCACCTGTTATAACAGTGGGTTCAGAAAACATGCCCGCTATACCTTTGAATGAAGTATTGGAAAAAAAGATGGTTTATTCAGCCGAAAAACTAAAAACAGCGATACAAAGCCTTTTGGCCTATTGACAAAATGCAACTTTTAATATAAAAAGTTCGTCATTGATTAGTCTGCATAAACTTTTTTAGGCCAGAGTAGTGTTATAGTTTTATAGAATTCATTATTTTAATTTGTCTTATTCATTTATATTTGTTAAAGTTTTAAATAAATACCATGCGAAAATTAATTATAGCCTCTTGTTTTTTATCGACACTGACGCTGATTGGTCAGTCTTCAAGAAATCTCCATGATTTTGCTGCCTTGACTATAAGTGGTGATATTAAAGCAGAATTGATTCAATCCTCTGTGCCAAAAGTAGAGATCAAAATGATCAAAGGCGTGGAAAGTGATCTTGCTACAGAGGTCGCTTCAGGCGAACTCAAAGTTAAAATTAAAAACAATAGCTGGGGCAGAAATGGCGCAAAGGCAGAAGTAAAAATATACTTTGTCCATTTGCAGGAAATAGATGCTTCTGCTGGAAGTAGTGTGACTACTAAAGAAACATTAAGGGCAGAAAATCTTACTGTTGAAGCTTCAAGCGGAGCTAGCATAAGACTTAATGTTGAAGGTGCTAAAATGGATGTAGGTGCTTCATCTGGGTCAAGTATAAATTTGGCTGGTTCTTGCAACAGAGGAAAATTCGATTCGAGTTCGGGGGCGAGAATAAACGCATCAGCATGTGTTATAAAAAACGTAGAGGCAGATGCTTCTTCAGGATCTAATATTGAAGTTTGGGTTTCAGAGAGTATAGATGCCGACTCCTCTTCCGGTGGAAGAGTAAAATATAAAGGTGAGCCAAAAAGTAAGAAGCTAAGTTCCAATATGAGTGGTGGTTCCATTTCTAAAGAATAGTATTTTAGAATAAAAAAAGCTTGTGGGTTTGAATAACCACAAGCTTTTTTTTAATTGGAATTGACCATTTTATTTTTTAGCCAACAATATTACCTTCACCTTTTCAATAATATTGGCAGAAGGATCAGCATACAAGATTGCACCTTGAGATGCATTAATTACATATGTATATCCTTCTTTGTCAGCAACTTCTTTGATAGCTTGATTGACTTTTAACTCAAGTGGCCCGGAAAAACCTTCCGACTTTAATTTCAATTCTTGCTGTCCAAGTTGCTCAAATTCTTGTATTTTCTTTTCTTCTGCCTGTAGCAATTCTACTTCTTTTTGGTATTGAATAGGTGCTATTTCTTGCTTTCTTTTTTCAAGTGAACCGGCTTTGCCTCTCAACTCTTGAACCATTTTTTGAATTTTGGTTTCAAGTCTTTGTTTGTTTACCAAAAGAGAGTCATTTGCGGCTTTGACTTCAGGAAGGGAAAGCAATAATTCATCGGTGTTGATAAAAGCTACTTTTATTGCCTGTGCATTCATTTGGTAACCAGAGCCAATAATTAGTAAACCTAGTATTAATAAATTTTTAAGTTTATGCATTTTATTTTGTTAGATTGTTTTATTTTACTCTTTTTTTAATATCCTCTGTTTTGTCAAATTCAGGCTTTACAAAAAGTAAGCCGGCAGAACCCGCTTTGTCGATTATGATATCATATCCTCTTTCAGCTGCGTAAGCTTCTATTGATGTAAACACTTTGTCTTGAATAGGTGCTACCATTTGTTGTCTTCTTTTGAAAAGATCGCCTTCCGGACCAAATCTTCTTTTCTGCATTTCTCTTACATCTCCTTCCTTAGCCACTATTTCTTCTTCTCTCTGCTTCTTTACATCGTCTGTAAGCAATACTTGCTCCGCTTGGTATTTGTTGTAAAGTGACTTTACTTTGTCTTGCTCTTTGGCAATTTCTTGTCTCCATTCAGCAGCTACCGCATCAAGTTCTTTTTGTGCAGTAGTATATTCATTCATACTTGACAATACGGCATTGATGTCAACCACTGCAATTTTCTGTGATGATGCAGAAAAAAGGTATAAGCTCAGTAAGCCAGCAAATAATTTTTTTTTGTTCATGTTTCTTTTTAATTTTAAAAAGTTTAAAGATACTATTTTAGTTTTTATTTTATAATTTAAAGACCTTAGATTATGTGCTATTGTTTCTTAATGAAATCTTAAACAATTTGTTATCCATAGATTTTTGGTCAACAGGGTAAATGCCTGCCAAGCCAGTGAAAAAGCAATATACAAAGCATCCGTATTGGTTTTCTAAAAATATTTCAAAAATCATAATACATAACATGCTTGTAAATATTATTAAAAAATAAGGATTATGGATATTGTCTTTATTGAAATAAGGCCCCAAAAAATAGACTAGTAGTACCAAAAGTCCAATAATGCCGCTGGCCGCCATAACCAGGATAAATTGGCTGCTGGGTTGGATCATTTCATTCTCCTTTATCAATGGAAAACTATTTTTTAACCATTTATTGCTCTCGTGAGGCAATTGGCTGTAACCTACACCGATCCATTTATGCTCTGTAAAGATATGTAAGCCGCCAATTATTGAGTAGTACCTCATGCCATCGCTGGCCCCCTCTCTGTATTCCATTTTTTGGTAAAATCCTCTTTCATATAGTGTGAATCCCACTCTGTAATAAAAAGAAGGAAAAAAATAATAGGAAAGAGCGGGCAACGATACCAAAGCAGCAATTATGGCCAAAGACCACTTCTTACGATGAATGAATAAACTGTAACCGGTATAAATAATCATAGAGATATAAAGCATTACCAAGCCTGTCCTGGCAGCCAGTATGTGCAGAAACACACTTTGCCAAATGATGTATGCAATGAAGCCAAATTTAACAGCATTTGACTTGGCTTGGGTATATTCAAATATGGCAATAATTACGCTGCATGCAATAGCTACACTTATCCTGATGTGGTCACTGTACATTCCAATCTTCATCACTTTTGCATATTTGTAAGATTCATTTACGGCACTACTGTCCCATAGAAAATGCACAATGGTGGTGCAAGAGGTGATAAGCAAGACAGCCATTACAATGAAATTTATTACAGAAATATTGATGTGGTTTTTCTTGATTGAAGCAAAAAACACGATAAAAAGTGGTATGGACAATTTAATGAAAAAGACAGTCGAAATTGCTGATCCATTGATAACATCACTTACCGGCACAATCAGGGCCAATGCGATGGATGACAAAAACCAGGTATTTTTCCACAAGTATGCTGTTGGCTTCACATCGGTTACCCAGTATATGCCCATAAAAATCAAGCCAAAGCTATACATGGATCTTGACCAAATAAATCCAAGACATAGGGCCAATACTGCTGCATAAGCAAGATAATCTTTTATTGTAAATGTCCTTAAATTTTCTATCATCAACAGTATATTATTTCATAACGAGCAATGCAACGTTTTCAATATGATTGGTGTGGGGAAACATGTCTACCGGTTGCATTTTTACTACTTTATACTTATTACTGAGCAGGAGTAGGTCTCTGGCCTGCGTGTCAGGGTTACAGCTTACATATATGATCTTTGGTGCTTCGAGCGCAAGCAATGTTTCTATCACTTTTTCTGACATACCCGCTCTTGGTGGATCTGTAATAACAATGTCTGGTTTGCCGTGTTTTTGTACAAAGTCAATGTTTAATATATCCTTTACATCTCCCGCATAAAAAGCAGCATTAGTAATATTGTTGTATGCACAATTGACCTTGGCATCTTCTATAGCTTCTGCAACTTCCTCAATACCTGTTACGGTAGCTACTTTATTTGCTATGTACAATGCAATACTACCTAAGCCGGTATAGAGATCATAAACATTTTCATTGCCTTTAAAATCAGCGTATTCTACTACATAATCAAACAATATTTTGGCACCTTCGCTGTTGGTTTGGAAAAATGATTTTGGGCCAATTTTATATTTGATTTCTCCAAGTTTTTCTACAATAAAGGGCTTGCCGTTGTAGCAATGCATATCAAGATCATACAAACTGTCATTTAATTTAGGATTGATGGTGTACATAAGTGAAGTGATAAATGGAAACTTATCTTTCATTTCTTCCATCACAAGTTTTATTTTTTTGTGGTCCTCTTTACCAAATACAACAATCAGCATCCAGTCACCAAGCAGTGTATTTCTCAATACAATATTTCTCATCATTCCCTCATGGCTGTAAGGATTGTAAAAAGAAATCTGTCTTTCTACACAAAAAGCCCTTAAGTGATTTCTTATGTCATTTTGCAAGTCATTTTGCAAGAAACACTCTTGTATATCGAGTACTTTGCTAAATGAACCGGGTCTGTGAAAGCCAAGTGCCGGCTCACTTTTTATCACCCCTGAGGATTCAATCTCTTCCGGAGTAAGCCACCGTTTGTCTGAAAATGTAAATTCAAGTTTATTTCTGTAATACTTTATATCCTTGCTGTGTTGTACAGCATTGATGATGCCTTCAG
>JAYUTD010000302.1:0-4305 GCA_043755305.1 Saprospiraceae bacterium | reverse complement strand
CAAAGTAGATAAGGTATCCAGTATATTCCAAATTGCTGAAAACAAGGAGCATTGGAATGTGCAATTGAAATCCTTCGCCCCAAGCGAAAATAAGAGTATGCTCTCCAGAGAAGAATTGACAAGACTCAAAGAAGAAGCCAATAAAATCGAGAAAAATATCCACGTAAACAGAGGGCTTGCAGAGGCCCCGCTCATGAATATCAATTTCGAAGGCAATTCTAAAGGAGGTATTCCGCCTGACAATACCATTGCTGTCTCTGACAATGGTTTTGTGGTGTCAAGCATAAATTCTACACTCGTTTTTACCCGTGCTGATGGCAAAACTACATACAATGCCGGGTTAGCTGATTTTTTTGTAGACCTAGGTCTTGGCAGCTACTTCGACCCAAGAGTTTTATTTGATCCTGAAGAAAAGAGATTTATCGTTGTGGCCTTAAGTGGCTCCAAATCCAACGTTTCTACAGTAGCCATAGCTTTTTCTCAAAGTGAAGACCCAAACATGGGTTGGAATTTTTACAAACTAAAAGGCGATATTCTTTCTGAGGCAGTGTGGTTTGACTACCCTAATATTGGTATTACCGATCATGAATTGTTTATCAGTGGCAATATGTTTACTGACGAAAATTCTTTTAGGTATTCGTCTATCTATCAAGTCAGTAAAATGAATGGATATGCCGGCAATGCACTGAATGTCAAGCATTACACCAAAATGAAGGAGCCTGTTTCAGGGCAGACTTTTTTCAACCTCACACCTTGTCCGGCCGGGTGGTCTGACAATTTACCTTCCGCCATGGGCTTTCTTACCAATGATAATAGAGGAGGAAAAATATTGGTGCATGCCGAAATAACCGGAAGCCTTGATGTTGATCCTGTATTCAAAATTGTCAATACAGTTGCCACAGACCCGTATGCTCCACCACAAGATGTTACCATGAAGGGCAGTACGGATAAGTTGGAGACTTTTGATTGCAGAATAATGTATGGTATTAATTTAAATGGTATTATTCACTTTGTATTCAAAACCTCTGGCAATCAATTTGCGGCTATCTACTATGGTCGATTCAATACAATGACCAAAAAGTTAGATTACACCATTTATGCAGAACCCAATATGCACGTTAGCTATCCGTCCATTATCCCTTTTGGAAAGGACGAAAGTGACCCAAGAGTATTGATTAATTATCTAAGAAGCAATGGGGACATCTTTCCTGAACAAGCAGCGGTAGCCTGTGAAGGAAGTGGCAATAATTTTATTTTTTCTGATCCCGTGCTCATCAGGAAAGGTGAAAATACTGTTGCTGCGTTAGATGGAGCTGTTGAAAGATGGGGTGACTATACCTCAGTTTCACGGAGGTTTTCCAATAAAAATCCTGAGGTATGGGCTTTTGGTTGTTTTGGTAGGACCAGGTATGGTTCATGGACCGCACAATTTATAAATAAATCGGATGCTTTCAATGACTTTTTTGCCGATAAAACAGTGATTACTCCAGGAGACAGTATTGTTTTCAATAATTTTGGTACCGACACCCTGCATAATTTAACCTATACTTTGGAAGGAGCCAGTTATTTGGAAGGTTTTGATTCCCTGTTTATGGCTCGCTATGATTCGGTAGGAAGCTATGATGCTGTGTTGACAGGCATTAATCAAAATGGGGATACGATAGCAATTGCAAAAAAAGATTTTATACATGTAATACCGGTAGTGTATGCGCCGGTAGCTGATTTTATTGCGGATAAAACGGCTATTTTTGAAGGCGATAGTGTGATATTTAGTGACCTGTCCACCAATCAACCCAAAAAGCTGAAATGGACATTTTCCGGTGGTACGCCGAATACTTCAGAGTTGCAAAGCCCGGTTATAAAGTATACTAAAAAAGGTTCTTTTGCAGCTGTGCTAAACGCAAAAAATGCCGGAGGCGAAGACGTAGAGGTCAAACAAAAATATATTGTTGTCTCTCCAAAAGCCATTGCCCCAATTGCAGATTTTACAGCCGATGCCACAGAAATTCCGGTAGGGGATTCTATACAATTTACAGATCTTTCACAAAATCAGCCAAAGACCTGGCAATGGATAATATACGATGAGAATGAAAGAGATACTTTTTCTACCCAAAATCCAAAAGTTACATTTGATACATTTGGTAAATTCAATGTTGAACTTACTGCTACAAATTCAGCTGGTTCTAACATTATTTTGAAAGAAAATTATATTACTGTAGGTGAGGTGGCCACTAAAAATGTGGACTGGTTTTTAAATGCTACACTTTACCCAAATCCTGCTGCATCTGACATGATTTTCCTAACATTTGAAATACCTCAGAGTTTGAACCTTTCTTTTAAAGTAATAGATGCTAATGGCAATTTGGTTAAAACACTGATTCAAAAAAATGTAAAGTCTGGTAGAAATGAACTTTCATTTAATACGGATATGTTGACCTCAGGATTTTACACATTAGCCATTGAACAATTGGAAAGAAGGCAAGTAAAATCGTTCAATTTTTCGATTGTTAAATAAGTATTACAATTCTATTTAATAGCAGATTAATTGAGCGAAAAGTTCATTTTAAGCGGCATGAGCTCCATGAACATCAGTTCATTGTAGTTATAATCCAAATATTTTGTAAGAGGCAGTGATTCTATGTATCTCAATAATTCGCTTTCACTTCCTGCTTTAAAAATAACCCAAAGTTTACTCCTGTCATGAGCTAAGCTATAAGAGACGATAATATCTTTAAGCATCAACTCATGAACTTTAAGACGTTGCTCAGGTATAATTTCAAAAAAATCATCTGTAGGGTAATCCGGTACAGTCATTTCGACCATGTATAATGAATTGTTCATTAATTTTTGTAAATTATATAACCAAAATCTAAATCTGCTTTTATTTGTGCCGGTAAGAATCCTCTGAATTTAATCCTTACTTCCAGGTCAACTTTCTTATCATGAATATAGGGGCTGATATCTGAAATACTTGCCAATAATCTTAATTCTGATAATGTTTGAGGAGAGACATTTTCATTGTAAAAAATTTCGACTCTCTTTAAAGCATCATCTTTATCCACAACAAATACCGAAATTCTTTCAATTACAGAGTAATCTACTCCACCAAGTCTGCTCGTGAGCAATGCTTTAGATCCACTAATCTCATAATTCAGCCCAATAGGAAAGCCATTGTTTTGAAGTGTTTCATCCAAAAAAAGGTAAACATCTTTAATTCTGAAATAATGAGATTCTATCGTGTTTAGCCCAGCAGGAATATCAAAAGAAATGCTAAGATTCCTTTCAATATATTGACGGTCTTTGCCGCAGGATTGGCAAAAGATCAATGACCAGAAAAGGCAAAAAAAGAACGTACTTTTATTAAACATAGTATCGTTTTATATTATATAACGTTTTCAAAGACAAAAAGATTGTCAAAATTTTTGAAAATATTTAAGGGAAATTCTCTTATACTAGCTTCTCTTTCGGCGAGTAGACTTGTCTGCATTTATTTGGTTAGCCCAGCCAAGTACAATCAACAAAACTATAGCTCCGCCAACTGAACTTACCAAATTGCCTAAAGATCCTGATGGCATTGGAACTTTAAACTGGACTACCAGCCATTTGCCTATTATACTGCCCAAAATCCCAATAACAATATTGCCAATAAAACCAAAACCTTCTCCTCCTAATATCCTGCTTGCTACATAACCGCATATAGCACCGTATATTATTGTCCACACTATATCCCAATTCATATTTATTCTTTTGTAAATCTACAAAAAGAAATCGCATTGCTATCCTGGATCTTTACTGTATACAATCCTTTTTTCAATTGGCTCACGTCATATTGTCCATTGGAATTCTTGGTAAATGCTTTGACCAATCTTCCATCCAAGGAATATATTGAAATGTGAACATTCTCTTTACTATTCTTAAATTGTATGGTGGTATTTGCAGGATTTGGAAAAGCAATAGTTTCATATGTGTAAATTTCTTTTGAAGCGGCCTGGAGCCCTACAAGCTCTGCTCTCGGACCTTCCAGCATAGATCGCATCATATTAATTTGACCAATAGAAAACATATTCATACAAGACTCTCTTGAATAATCCATGTAATTTTCAATCATATCCGGCAATTGAGGCCCCACGCTCTCCGTACAAGTATTATTCTTGTGTAAATCTGCGCAAGTGGGAATCGTACCATCTGTAGGTTGGGAAGAATCAATGGCATCAGGTGTATCTGCAATGCCATCATCCATTGAGCAATCGCCATCACCCCAGATATGTCTCAAACCAAGATAATGGCCTATTTCATGCGTGCATG
>JAYUTD010000301.1:0-10866 GCA_043755305.1 Saprospiraceae bacterium | reverse complement strand
AACCATAGACGGTAAAGCGAGAGGTATCATCGCAAGAAATTTATTGACAGGCAAATTAGAGCGGCACTCCGCACATTGTGTATTGCTTGCCACAGGCGGATATGGCAATGTATTTTATCTATCCACCAATGCAATGGGTTCAAATGTGAGTGCGGCATGGAGAGCCGTAAGACGTGGTGCCTTGATGGCAAATCCATGTTTTACACAAATACACCCTACGTGCATCCCTCAAAGTGGTGATTACCAATCTAAGCTTACATTGATGTCGGAGTCACTTAGAAACGACGGCAGAGTGTGGGTGCCTAAAAATATAGAAGACGCACAAGCCATACAAAAAGGAAAGAAAACTGCTTTAGATATTAAAGAAGAGGACAGAGATTATTACCTCGAAAGAAGATATCCTGCATTTGGCAATCTTGTACCCAGAGATGTGGCTTCGCGGGCTGCGAAAGTAGAGTGTGACAAAGGCCATGGTGTGAGCCCTACCGGACTTGCAGTATTTCTTGATTTTTCCGATGCCATACAACGCTATGGTAAGTCAGATGCAGGTGCAAAGGGTCATACCAATGCCAGCCCTGAAGAAATAACTGCGATGGGTACAAAAATTGTAGAGGCTAAGTATGGCAACCTATTTGAAATGTATGAAAAGATTGCGGGAGAAAATCCTTATATCTATTCAATGAAAATATATCCGGCAGTACATTATACCATGGGCGGACTTTGGGTAGATTACAACTTAGAGACCAATGTACCCGGCTTGTTTGCCCTGGGTGAAGCCAATTTCTCTGACCATGGTGCCAACCGACTTGGTGCATCCGCATTAATGCAAGGATTGGCAGATGGCTATTTTGTTGCGCCTTACACCGTAGGTCAATTTTTGGCCAATGAGATTAGAACAGGTACGATTGGTACAGACTCAAAAGAGTTTATTGAGGCTGAAAATGCGACACAATCAAGGATTGATACCCTGATGTCAATCAAAGGCAACCACTCTGTAGAAAGTTTCCATAGAAGGCTTGGCAAGATTATGTGGGACTTATGCGGTATGTCCAGAGACAAAGCAGGACTTACTTCCGGCAGACAACAGATAAGAGCACTAAGGGAAGAATTTTACAAGGACGTATTTGTACCGGGCGAGGCCAATGATTACAATCCGGAGTTGGAAAAAGCCCTGAGGGTTGCAGATTTTCTTGAATTGGGAGAACTCATGATGGTAGACGCACTAAACAGAGATGAATCTTGTGGTGGCCACTTCAGGGAAGAATTCCACACAGAAGATGGCGAGGCATTGAGAAATGATGATGCATTTGCCTATGTAGCAGCATGGGAATGGGACGATCAAAATCCAAAGCTCCACAAAGAAGATTTGGTTTTTGAAAATGTAAAATTGATTCAAAGGAGTTATAAATAATATTTATTTTAGACATGGCCTATCTATACAAGACGATGTCTTTTATTGAAAAATATATACAAACTAATTAAACATAAGAGATTATGCAAGATATGAAGTTGACCATAAAAATTTGGAGGCAAAAGTCGGCAAAAGACAAGGGTTTTTTTGAAACATACAATGTAGTAGCAAATGAACACATGTCGTTTTTAGAAATGCTCGATGTATTGAATGATCAAATTATTACAGAAAAAAAAGAACCTGTATCCTTTGAGCACGACTGTCGCGAAGGCATCTGTGGCACATGCAGTATGGTCATCAATGGTCAGCCACATGGACCTCAAAAAGCGACGACTACCTGTCAGTTGCATATGCGACAATTCAAAGATGGCGACACGATTACAGTAGAGCCCTTCAGAGCCAAAGCTTTTCCTATAATCAAAGATTTGGTAGTCGACCGCTCTGCCTTCGACAGAATCATCCAATCCGGAGGATACATTTCTGTCAATACCGGCCAAGCAGTAGATGGCAACGCCATTCCTATAGAGAAAGACCTTGCACTCAAAGCCTTTGACTCCGCTACTTGTATCGGATGTGGTGCCTGCGTAGCAGCTTGCCCCAATGGATCAGCTATGTTGTTTACTTCTGCAAAAGTATCCCATCTCGGTTTACTACCTCAAGGTGAAATAGAATCTGACAGACGCACACAAAAGATGGTGGCACAGATGGACAAAGAAGGATTTGGTATGTGCTCCAACATCGGTGCATGCTCTGCAGAATGCCCTAAAGAAATCTCACTGGAAAATATCGCCAGAATGAACAGGTATTACATTGGTTCAAGTTTTGGTGCTGATATAGAAAGGGGTTGATGCAAAAATTATTAAAAATCAATAAGACCTGAAAGGGTGACAACACCGCTTTTCTTTTAAAATACGTAAAAAGAAGGACAAAGAAAAGACCAAACAACTCCAAAATATATTCAGAAGTTTATTTGGTATATAAAAACAACACTTTATATTAAAATAAAGTAGGTATATGTTTTTTTGAAGTTATACAGTTGTGCAATATATTTTCAAAAGAACAAAGTTACAGTTATCGATTAAAAAGTGTATCTTATTGAAAAAGCACTTTCGTCGACCCAAAACCTGTTTGTTACTCCTAAGTTTAGTGTAGGCTTCCAGTCAATACTCATGCTGATTGGTATATTAGCCCATGCATATTCAAGTCCCAATATCCCGTCTAAACCAACAACAGCCGATTTACCGAAAGGTGAGTGAACCACATTGTTTTCACCCCAAAAATATGTATGTCCGCCCACACCATATAAAAAATTTAATCTAGGTGTACCGAGAAAATGTGTATGCCCTTCAACCAAAATCGTAACACCTAGAGCTCTATATCGTGTAGCAATAATAAACTCCCAGGCCAAAGTTGGCTTGCTGAAGTATTTTATGGTTAATCCATTATATGTTCCAACTCTAATTCCAATGCCAGTCTTGTAGTCCTGTCCGAAACTTTTGGATATTGTAAAAATTGAAAAAAAAGTTAGCGCTAGGATAATGATAATTTTTTGCATGATAAATTTAATTATGTTTGTTGAAAATGGAATCGTGAGGGAATAACTTTTGGGTTCAATGTACCCAAATTAATAAATTCGTTCTAAGTGGCCCACTAAAGTCCTGTTTTACATTTTTACACTTTTGAGGCTAAGGAAAACTGAAATAATGGCAACAATTAATATAATAAATACTTTTGCGTAGAAATCCGAAAAATGCAACAGCTCATTAAATTACAAATTTACGTGCAATTGCATCCTTCAAATTTCCTAACTAATTAATTTATTATTTACTTAACATTGATACAAAGATATTCAACCCAAAATTTAACTTGTTATATAATTGTGACAATACTTTATGTATTTCACGGCAATGGAATAATTTGCGGTAAAAAATAATTAGGGCATGCTGAAAAAAATATAAAATTTTTATTCAATTTCACCTAATCTTTTTGTGTCCACTACTTCAGGGAAGTCCATTCTTTAAGCCTGTAAAGATTTTCATCATGTATAAAATCTAAAAATATTTTAATAACCTCGAGAGAGATTTAGTGTAATCTCGCAAATTTCATATATAAATGCTGAGCATCAAATACCTTTAAGGATAAATTTTACTAAGTAGAAAGATTTCTCAATCTTGCGATTGCATTGCTTCTGGTGGTGGCATCAATTTTAAGGTAAGCGTTGTTGATGTGTTTTTTTATTGTGTTAATGGTAACAAATAGTTCGCTGGCTATTTGCTGGTTTGTTTTTCCTTCATAGATCAATTTTAGTACTTCAAATTCTCTATCGCTTAACGGTGAATGGATATTGGTATTGATTTTATCCAAATCTAAAAGCGGGTTTGAGGCCTTCATCCGTTGGGCAAAATTTACCAGGGCAATTTCAATAGTAGTAAACAATGAAGCTTCAGAAAAAGGCTTCACGATATAGCCACAAGGTTCGGTCAACTTTGCATTGTTGACTGTATTTTTATCTGAGTAAGAAGTAAGGAAAATGAAAGGAATATTGTATTTCTCTTTTAAAGTTTTTGCGATCTCTATGCCCTCCTGTTGCCCATCTAAATTGATGTCAAGCAAGACAAGGTCAGTCTTTGATTTTGCTAGTTCTGCAAACACATCTTCCTGGTTATATGCAATACCACCTACTTCATAATCCGCATTTCTGAGCATGGAAGCAATATCTTCTGCAATAATGGGTTCATCTTCGACAATTAATATATTTATATCATTCATTTTGTCTACTTAATTTTGGTGATTGTGATTTTTATTTCCGTACCGTTGTTGCTTATTATTTCCATATTGCCCTTTAGTTTTTGCAAAAACGATTTTATCATTTTAAATCCAAATGTATTGTCTCTATCAGCAGATTGATCGGGGTTTATGCCTATGCCATTGTCTTTAAAATCCAAATGTAAAATTTCCTTTTGAATATAAATATCAATTTTTATATTGCCTTTTCTATTGTCCGGAAAAGCATACTTTATAGAATTGGTAATTAGTTCATTGAGTATAAGCCCTATGGGCATTAATACCTCATCGTTTAAAAGAATTTTTTCGATATTTTTTTCAATAGAAATTCTATCTGTGTTTACATTGAGAGAGGAGGTCAAATTGGAGCAAAGGCTATCAATATACTGCTGCACGTCTACATACCTCAAATCCTCATCTTGGTACAATTGCTGGTGCACCAATGCCATAGAAAAAACCCGGTTTCTACTATCCTTCACTGCATTGATCGCTTCAGGGTCTTTGATATAATTTGCTTGTAAGTTGAGCAAGCTCGACACTACTTGTAAATTGTTTTTTATTCTGTGGTGAATTTCTTTCATTAAATTCTGCAGGTTGTCTGCCTGTTTTTTTATTATTTTATTTTTGGCAGCAGCTCTTTTGTAACTATAAAAAAGCATTGCACCTAAGACCGACAATGCAATAAGTGTCAACCACAAAAAGGAGGTGAGTTTTCTTTTCTTTTCAAGTTGCAATTTTTGGCTAAATTGAAACTCTTTTTCTTTTGTCAACTGCATTGCCTGAATACTATTGGATTTTTCAAGTGCTACACTCAGGTTTTTTTCTGCAAAAAGCAGTGAATCCTTCAATGTATTTTCCCGTGCAAGACTGTGGGCCATAATCATAGATGAAGCCAACTGCAATTGCTTTAGTTTGTTTTCAGCATTGAGTAATTTGATCTGTTCATCAGAGGTTGATTTGCCATACACCAATTCAAGATTACCTATGCTTTTTATCTGGTCACCGGTCAGCGCCTGGCTGAGGGCAATATGGCTTTTCTTTTCAAAATCGTAGGCTACTTTATAATTTTTAAGAAGGGCATATGCAATGGAAATATTCCTGTATGCAAATGAAATCAGTTCCGGATAAGCCATCCTTCCAGCCTTGGAAAGTGCCATGTTGTGCCAGTAAGAAGCTTGATTTTCATCGCCGCTTACTAAAAAATAATTGCCTTTGACTACGTAGTGTTTAAAATTCAACCCTTCATCGGCTGGTGTCTTTTGTACTATTTTATCCAATAAGCCAATGGTTTGGTCCGCATCAATCAGCCTTTTGGTATTGATTTCGGCCAATGCCTTTGCGATAAGCACATTATTGAGATCGGTGCTGAGTTCATGTTTTACGGCATTGGCGTACGCCATTGCACTATACATGTAGGCAGTATCAAAAGAGGCATTGTCATTGTAAATCTCGCTTAGTTTGAGGGCAGTTCTTACATAACCTTTATGGTCGTTCAATTGCTGTTTAAGAGACAACGCCTTTTTAAAATTGGAAGTGGAGGAGGAAAAATTTTGGAATGCATTGTACAAGATGCCAAGGAATTCATTGGCTTCTGACATTATTTGTGACAATTTTAATTTTTCTGCCATAGTTACTGTTTCAAGAAAACTCTTCATCGAAAGCCTGTAATTGCCTCTATAGTATTGTGTAATGGCGATATTAAGATTGGCCTCTGTCATTGAAATGCTGTCACCCATTTTGTCATAAATGCCTCTGGCTCTGAAATAATTGCCATATGACCGATGGTAAAGTTTGTGCTCAAAAAGGTATTGGCCAAACTCCATACTGAGCTTTCCTTCCAGCTTTAAAAGTTTATTCCTTTGGGCTGACTTCAAGCTTTGGAGAAATAATTTTTCGTATTGGATGGAATCTTTTTTTACCATACTGCGGGCTTGAGTAACCCATCCATTTATAATAGCTGACGAATCAATCGATTGACCTATGCTTTTAAAGGAAATGAATAAAAAAATAAGAAAAATATACCGCATCTAAGATTGACTTGAAATAAGATAGACAAAATTAGTATAAAGTGGTGTATAAACTACTACCTAAAAGGATAATATTGGAGGCATAAGTTTCAAAAGGCCCTATCGCCGGAATATTACAGATAAACGAAATAAATATTGGAATTGTAGAAATAGCTTATTGTAAAAAGGAATAATAGTAAGGAATCTTGTTGAATTACAAATAATTTAAATAAATTTGGAGTAAAATGAAATTGTAACTTTCTAAAATGATGTCAATACGCAAAGCTATCCATAATTTATTTATTTGTGCAATATTGCTTTTATTGCCAATATTTACTGCTGCGCAAGGTGATACCCTTAACCAATCGGTGAAGCTAAGTGGCTACATTGAATCCTATTACAATACAGCAAAACCATCCTTTAACAATGCCATTGCACCCTTTGTATTTAACCATGCCAATACACAGTCCTTCGCAATAAATCTAGCATTGCTTAAAGCTGCTGTGGTGAAAAAAAAATACAGAGCGACACTGGCTTTGCATGGCGGCTCCTATGTCAATGCCAATTATGACCAATCGTTAGGTTCTTTGCGTTTCATCCATGAGGCACAAGTAGGAATAAAGATTTCAAAAAATGACCGGCTTTGGCTGGATGTGGGAATTATGCCTTCCCATATCGGTTCAGAATCTGCCATTGGTCAGGACAATATGACCCTGACAAGGTCATTGATGGCTGAACTTTCCCCTTACTATGAAACTGGTGCAAAACTCACTTATAATTTTGGCAATAATAAAGGAAATGTAGGAATAATCGCAAGCAACGGTTGGCAAATGATCAACAATGACAATGGCAATGCTCCTTCCTGGGGCACACTGTTCAATTATAAACTGAATGCCAAATGGGAAGTAAACCACAACACCTTTTATGGCAAAGCACCATCTGGTTTTGCCGGTGAGATGGCTACTCGATTCTACAACAATACATATATAAAGTACTCTGCCAATAAATTGAAATTATTGCTTTCCTATGACATTGGAAGGCAACACTCCGATGACAGAAATCCTATTTCAAAGAATTGGACGGCATATGCCATTATAGCCAGATACCAATTCACAAAAAATACTTCTGTAAGTTACAGATTTGAAAATTTCAATGATAAGAAAAAAGCCATACCCATAGAAGGAAGGATCCCTCCTGTGGAGCATAACATTTATGGCCATTCTGTGAATATAGATTACACAATCTCTGAAAATACAATGCTTAGGATTGAAAATAAATGGCTTTCAGCAAGTGAACCTTTTTTTGGATCTGGCGGCAACAAAAAGGCCATCAATTTTACCACTTTTTCTTTGAGTGTAAAATTGTAGACTTTATTTGCTATGCCCGTCAATAATCTCAAACACATCACAGATGTCATGTGCATTGAGCATAGACTCTACTCTACCCTTGTGGGTATCCGTAATGAATACTTGTCCAAAGGCATCTGCTTGAATCAAGTCAATGAGGTGGGCTACCCTGGAAGGATCCAGCTTATCAAAAATATCGTCAAGCAATAGCATGGGCTTGGTATTTGTGTTGGCTACCAAAATATTGTATTGGGACAATTTCAAGGCAAAAATATAGGACTTAAGCTGGCCCTGCGACCCATAATCTTTGATAGGCATGCCATCTAATGAAAACAAGATTTCATCTTTGTGAATGCCTACAGAAGTACGGCAATTGGCCTTGTCTTTTTCTAATGCATAATCGGTGAGGTGCAAAAAATCGTCTTTGTCTAATTGGCTTGAATAAAGGATAGCGCATTGCTCCTTTCCTTTGCTGATTGCAGCGTAATTGGCCTGAAAAAAAGGCATGATCTGATCCATCAATGCTTTGCGTTGGGTATAAATATACTGCGCCGGGGAAGCCATCCTTTGGGACAGTACCCACAATAAATCTCCGTCATAGTATTTTTTTTCCTGAAAATCTTTGAGCAGGGCATTGCGTTGTTTCAGCAGTCTGTTGTACAACGAGATGTGGTCAATATAGGTTTTATCATACTGTACAATGGTATTGTTCAAAAAATTTCGCCTTTCTTCATTTCCTACGAGTAAGGTGTGGACGTCGTCAGGGGAAACCATCACTACGGGTATCTTGCCTATATAATCACTAAGTTTGGTAATTTTATGGTGATTGACAGTTATTTCTTTGAGAAGGCCAGGTTTTATTTTAAGGACAATGGAACATTTTTCGGTTTCATTTTCAAAATGGGATTCAATCCTAAAGAAGTCCTGTCCATGCCTTGCTACATTTTTATCCAAAGCCGTAGTATAGCTCTTGCCCAAGCAGGTATAGTAGATAGCATCAAGCAGATTGGTCTTGCCCATGCCGTTGTCTCCCGTAATAGTTACAATTTTGTTTTGGATATCAAATTGTTCCTCTTCATAATTTTTGAAGTTGGTCAATTTAATCTTTTTTAGAAGCATGGTAATTAGCTAATTTGCTAATTAGCTGTTTAGCTAATTAATACATTCCGACAATTCAAGTAGTGTGTGTGTCCAGACCTAGTCCATAATAAATGGGTAGTCTTTTTGCTGGTAATTGTCATCATACAATTCTGAACCTAGTGGAAATTCAGAATTTTCTGCAAATTCCATAGCTTCATCTACTTCAGCATCAATTTTTGCTATGATGGCATCGACTTCTACTTGTGTAGCTATGCCGCTACTTACAATTTTATTTTGGGTCACGATGACCGGATCTATCTCTTTGTACGCTTCTACTTCATCTTTGCTTCGGTATTTGGCAGGATCAGATACTGAATGCCCTCTATATCTATACGTTTTGATTTCTAGGTAGTAAGGGCCATTGCCTGCTCTTATATGTTTTGCTGCCCTCAGGAAAGCATCGTGCACAGACTCAGGATTCATACCATCTACCTGCTCAGAAGGCATATCGTAGGAAAGGCCTAGTTTAACCAGATCGTGCACATTGCTCGTCCTGGTCACCGAGGTACCCATGGCATATTGGTTGTTTTCGCAAATATAAAGTACAGGTAACTTCCATGTCATAGCCATATTAAATGACTCATGCAGTGCACCTTGTCGTGCCGCTCCATCGCCAAACATCGTTACGCAAAAATTGTCGGTACCTTTGTATTTTTCGGCAAAGCCGATGCCTGTGCCAATAGGAATCTGTGCCCCTACTATACCATTGCCGCCAAAGTATTTGTGTTCGGCAGAAAAGAAGTGCATGCTGCCGCCTTTTCCCTTCACACATCCCGTAGCTTTGCCGTATAACTCGGCCATACAAGACCTCGCAGACAAACCTCTGGCAAGGGCCACTCCGTGCTGCCTGTAGGCAGTCACCAGGCAATCTGTGGGTCTCAATGCAGATGCAATGGCAGCGCCAATGGCTTCCTGA
Organism: Saprospiraceae bacterium; assembly: GCA_043755305.1. GTDB lineage: Bacteria > Bacteroidota > Bacteroidia > Chitinophagales > Saprospiraceae > JADKBO01. Next base: position 1,263 of record JAYUTD010000301.1, on the reverse strand, counting down.
CCGATATAGACGTGGCAAAATCCCCTTATTTTCTGCTGACTGTAGGCAAACAATGTCTTTTCCTCAAATCTTCTGATGCGGTACATGGTCTCAAACCAAAGCAGGTAAGTGTCCTTATCGTGCTTTATTGCAGGTTTTTTTATAGATTTTGCTTGTGTGATTACCTCTGACATAGTCCTGTAATGTTGTTATGAACGGCAAATTTAAGCAAAATATATGTAATGGACAAGTGCTATTTATTGCAATGAAATTAAAAAAATGGCTACAAATTGGAGTGGAAAGCTGGTTATTTTTTAAAGAGTAAGAAATTGATACCATCTCAATGCTATTTGGTCGAAGTCTGTCCCCAAGATGCTTGGGGACGACCAGCTCGTTTTAAAGGGGAAGGACAAAGTCAGCGAGAAAAAGCCTGTATTAAATAATTGAAATAATATTTTTACGATTGATTTCCACAACATAACTCTCATTTATTTTTTCCATTATGGTAATAAAATTCAAATCAAACAAAGTAATTAATTCAAGGGTTGAAAGATTTCCTACTGTTAGGTAAATTAACTTATAAGGTTCTGCTTTTTGTTTGTAAATGTCCCAAAGTCGGAATCTTTCGTAACCACAATGCAGCTGTCTCTAATTGACAATTCAATTATTTCTGTATCTGTAGTTTTGTTTCCGTTTGGAAGTTCTAGCGTGTGGATTGCTATAAATCCTTTCGACGTTAAAAATTTTGCTAGCTTCACAGGCAATTGAGCATCAATGAGAAATTTCATGCAACTATAGGACTTATGCTTTTAATCTCAGAAATTTTGGCTGCAAAGAGAAGACATGCTTTTAAGTCATCTTCTTCCAAATCCACATAGTCTTCTAATATTTCGTCGTTTGTCATTCCTGATGCCAATAACTCAAGAACAGATTGAACAGTATACCTAAGTCCCCTAATTGTGGGTTTTCCATGGCAAATACTTGGAATGATAGTGATTCTGTCTAACAAAGTATTTTCTATCATATTTCCAATTTTATTTATTACAAAAATACAATATAAAAACAAATTTTATTTAAATATTAATTATAGCGGATTGCCAAAAAGTCTGAAAGTCTAATTTTATTGTGATTTACTCTATATATTGACGAAATGAAAGCCGCTGTCCTAAATCTCAAACATTCCTCCTCTCTAAAGGGCTGCCTCAATTTCTCTGACTCGAGGCAAATATCTTTAGACCAGCTCTTTATTATGATAAGTCTTAATGAAGCGGGGGCTTATATAGA
>JAYUTD010000300.1:0-4321 GCA_043755305.1 Saprospiraceae bacterium | reverse complement strand
ACTACAGTAACCCTTGATGCCAGTAAAGTATACGCATTAAGAGGTATTGTTATGGTTAAATCTGGTGGTAAACTCATCATACCTGCAGGAACTGTTATTAGAGCTTTAGCTGATGTAAGCGCAACGCCAAACAAAAACTATGCGGTTCTATTGATTGACAGAGGTGGTAAAATTGAAGCAAACGGTACGGCACAAAAACCAGTAGTAATGACTTCATTGAAAGATGCAGGTAGCAGAGAAAGAGGTGACTGGGGTGGACTTGTATTGTGTGGCAATGCTAAAAACAATCAAGCAACTACAGCTGCAGGTATACAATTGGAAGGATTCAATAACATTACTTTCGATAATACCCTCGGCTTTCACGGAGGCAGCGATGACAATGACAACTCTGGTACAATTAAGTACTTAAGGGTTGAGTTCCCGGGTCTTGCTTTTGAAGCCAACAAAGAGGTAAATGGCATCACACTTGGATCCATAGGTAGAAATACAGAATTTCATCACGTACAAGTATCCTTTTCCAATGATGATTCTTACGAATGGTTTGGTGGCACTGTCAACGGATCTCACCTTATCGCATGGAAGACTACTGACGATGACTTTGACACAGACTTTGGCTACAGCGGTTTAAATCAATTTGGCATTGCGGTAAAAGATACGTCTTACTATGACTTAACCTATTCTGCAGCCTCAGGTGCATCTACCTCTGAAGGATTTGAAAGTGACAACGATGCCAGTGGATCAGGTAGATTGCCATATACCAATGCTATATTTTCCAATTTTACTATGGTAGGCCCTGTGCCAGTTGGCAAGACCTACAGCCAATTGTCCTCTGTAGCAAAAGCAGCGTACAGAAGAGGCGCAAGAATCAGAAGAAACTCGAGTATCAGAGTAGTAAACAGTATTTTTATGGGATACAGAAATTTCCTAATGATCGACGGTGATAGTTGCCTTAGAAACACCAATAATGCAGCAGCGCTGGCTTTATTGGCAGCTCCTTTGAATACGCCGGTGGATGTACAATCCAAGCAAATTATGTTTACCAATAATCTTATCGTAAATTCTACAGCTGCACTAAATCCAGCTTCAGCTACAGCCAATGGTTTGGTAGAAGTAAGTGCAGCAGATAGACTTACACCGATCACTGATTGGGTAAAGGCTGCCGGTTTATTGGCCAACAATATTGATCCCGTAGCTTACAGCGACAAGACTGTATTGGAAAATCCATCTGCTTATACCACTACACCTGATTTCAAACCTGTATCTTCTTCTCCGGCTCTTGCAGGGGCAAATTTCAAAGACAATCCTATTTTGAAAAACCTTTACATCTCTACAGCTGCCAAAGACATCACTCTATTGAAGGCAACTGCTCCGGTATATCCAAATCCGATATCAAGCGGTGACTTACAGTTTGGTCGCAAGGTAGATTCTTATGGTATATTTGATATGAATGGCAAGCTTGTAATGCACGGTTTCGATACAGACCATGCTACTATCAATGACTTGACCAAAGGTATGTATTTTATAAAATTAGATGGCAAGGTGCAAAAACTTGCGGTTGAATAAAGCATATTAGTTTTAAATTTTAATTTAAAAAAGCTGCATTGGTTCAATGCAGCTTTTTTATTTATCCGGCCAGGTATTTACTGAAAAAGCAATACCTGATTTGCAATGCAAGTGTATAAAGTTAAATTAAAAGTTGTAAGATATATTTACCCAATATTCGAGTGAAGTGCCATAATACCTAGCATCTTTGCTTAATGGAAGGATGAGTTCTATACCGTACTTCCATTTATCATTTCCTGATTGGTAGCCTCCTCCAACAGCAGGATAATTTATCACTGTTTTTCTTTTTAGGCCATCGTCATAATAATTTTGAAAGCCGGTGGAATTGTATTCGCCTTGTAAATATATACTGCCGAATTTTATTCTACCAAACCCAAACCCGCCTAGTGAAAAAAGGCTTATACTTTCATTATTGAAGAAAGTGGTGTAGTTGTAATACAACTTACTTCCAATACCTGCGGTAAACATTTTATTAAAATTATACCCGACACCAGGTTTAAGCGATAAGCTGAATCCATTATTTATACCTATATTGCCAAGCCGAATATCATAAGACAAGTGATCAACAAATGGAATCGTATCTCTTTCTTCTTTTTTCCTACCGGCTTGTTCTTTCCTTGATGGTTTCTTTTTTTTATTGCTTTTGTATTGTGCATCCATATTAAATGGGATACAAAGAGACATTATCAATGAAAGCATTAAAATTTTTGTTGTCCTATTCATTTTATTTTTTTTAGTTTACTTCTGGTTAAATAACGTATTTTTAAGTAAAAGAGATTGAATTTTGCGTGGTATTTATGCCTATATTAACACTTTGCCTTATTAGAAATTAGCATCGATTGACCTGTTTCAAGACATTTTCAATTTGAAAAAGCCTATGACAAAGGTATAATTTTTTCGGAATGTCATTCTATCTTTTGTAAAAAGCATTAAAACGGAAAAGGCATGGCGTGGTAAAGGAAAAAATGGTTTTCTATCGGTTTAAGCGTCAGGCTTTCATTTTTTTATACAATTTTCACTACTTTTGACGAGGTTTTTCTCTTTATATTGAGCATGTTCAAACTATTATTCCGTTGAAAAGGTCATTTCTTTCGAACTAAATCCAAAGAAAGCTATTTTTTCTCAAAATTGGAATACTACAAAAGGTGAACAGAAAAACAGTTTTTAATGTTTTTGATTAGAAATACAGTTTAAAAAGATATTACAGGCCAAAAAATGGAAAGATTTTTTTATTTAGTCGTGTTGGCATCTTGGTTATCAATGTCTTGTAATAGGGAAGAACCATTATTGAATCAAGATGAGGTGCTGAAAAGTATTGATGTGCCATCCTTTTTTCCCGCTATTGTATTCCCCGAAGAAAATACATTTACTCCTGATAAATGGGTGCTTGGCAAAAAACTCTTCTACGATAAGCGATTGTCACTGGACAATTCATTGAGTTGCGCTAGCTGTCATAAGCAGAATTTTGCTTTCGCTGATAATACCTCTACTACAAGTGGAATCATGGCAAGGCCAGGTACCAGAAATGTACCTTCATTGTCTAATATTGCTTTTCATCCATACTATACCAGAGAAGGCGGAGTGCCTACTTTGGAGATGCAAGTCCTGGTGCCCATCCAAGAGCACAATGAATTTGACTTCAATGTTGTGGCTATAATAGATCAACTGTCCTCTGATAAGGAATACCAGGATTTGGCACTAAAGGCATATGGACGCAAGCTTGACGCATTTGCGTTAGTGCGAGCGATTGCAACATTTGAGCGAAGTTTTATTTCTGCCAATAGCAGATTTGACCGCTATCATTACCTCAATAGGCCTGACGTACTTACCCTTGACGAGGTGCGTGGTATGGAATTGTTTTTCGGTAAAAAAACCAATTGCAGCAAATGCCATAGCGGTTTTGATTTCACTACCTACAACTTTGCCAACAATGGGCTCTATGAAAATTATGCAGACTCCGGTAGATATAGATTGACCCAGAAGGAGGAAGACCTTGCCATGTTTAAAATCCCCAGTCTAAGAAATAGTGCACTTACCGCACCTTATATGCACAATGGATCATTGACTAGTCTTATAGATGTGGTGGACCATTACAATAGTGGCGGTAAAGGCCATATAAACAAAAGTGAATTTATCAAACCACTTTATCTCACCGAAGAGGAAAAACAGCAATTGGTATCTTTTTTAAAAACGCTGACCGATGAATATTTTGTAAACAATGCCTATTTTATGAAGCAATAGAAAACGGAGAAGTGCCAAAAATAAAAGTTCAAAGAGTCGCCGAATTTATCTACGCCTGGAGGGATTTTAACATTTATATCAATGGGCTCACCTACAAAATAGGGAATGGACAAAATATCGAAATTGAGGTGCCATCAGGCACCCACACCATTAGAGCCAGTGTGGATTGGTGCGATAGCAATACACTCGAAGTAGATGTGCAAGATACACAAAGCAAGACCATCATTGTCAGAAACAATGCTAGATACCAGCTAAGTTTGATCATAATATTGCTGCCTATGGCTGCATTTCTATTTGACTCAGCCACAGATATTTTTGGTAAAATAGGAATTGTAATCTTGTTATACGGTATACAAATTTTGCTTTTTAGAAAGGTTTTGCCAAAAAAATATTTATTGCTTGAGCAATTTGAGTATTAATTGGACTTCTGTAGAATCTATGTACAGGATGATTGTTAAAATGGATAACACACCCATCGTTTCATGTCAAATAAAAGTTTAGAATTGGGTGATACACC
>JAYUTD010000299.1:0-10892 GCA_043755305.1 Saprospiraceae bacterium | reverse complement strand
ATCAATTGAGTTACGATGTAGGAAAAAGAATTGCATCATTGGGCTTCACAGTTATGACTGGCGGAGGACCCGGAGTAATGGAGGCTGCAAATAGAGGGGCATTCGATTATGGCGGTACATCAGTAGGGTGTACCATCAAATTGCCAAAAGAACAGACTACCAATCCTTATTTGCATAAAGTGGTTGATCTCGACTTTTTTTTCGTAAGAAAGGTGTTGTTGGTCAAATACTCTTATGCTTTTATTGTATTGCCAGGCGGATTCGGCACGCTAGATGAGATGTTTGATACGTTGACCTTAATTCAGACCGGCATGATTAATAATTTTCCGGTAGTCGTGATGGATATGACCTATTATTCAAGTCTGATTATGATGATAGAAAAAATGGTATTAGAAAAAACAATTAATGAAGCGGACTTGAATTTATTATTGTTTACTGATGATATTGATAAGGCTACAGAGCATATAAATGAATACATTAACCGCAATTATAAGATAAAGCCAAAGCCAAAGAAGTGGTGGCTATTGGGAGAATGATTTTGTAACTATTAAATTTTATACAATGCAAATTACTAAAGAATCACATTTGTTTAATATTCAATTGAGATTTAAAGAAAAATTCCCGCTATTGAAAATCGAATTTTTTAAGTCCAAACATGAAAAATTGCAACTGTCTCCCCTAAGCGATGAAGTAATGCAGGATGTTACCGTAGGTCAATTGAATCCCGATCTTGTTGACGGAGAATGGGAATTGTTTGGATCGGAAGCTACTGGTGACTTTGAAGAAAGGATGGAGACTAGGTTCGGACTACATGTTCAGGTTTACAGAAAATCTGGTATAAATTGGCTTCAAACTTCAAATACCGACGTTTGGTCTTTGGCCAAACAAGAAGCTTTGGCTCATATGTAAAAAAAAATCCGGCAGATTTGCCGGATTTTTTTATTTTTACGAATAGCAAAAAGAATCAGTTAACTTATTCGATTTTATATTATTAACAATGGAGTTTCATTCTTCAAGCACTTCTTAAGCAATGCAATTTTTGAAGCGCTAGAATGCATAAAAGATGACCTGTCTAATATGGTAAACATTGGTTCGCTGATCATCAAATCCACTTCAGACGGAAAATTACTTACAGCATATTTGCTTGCAAAGGCAGGTTCGAGCACCTTTGCCTTTGGCAAAGAATTCAATAAAAATTTAATGCCTTTTTCATGATCTAAATTTGAAGAATCAAATATTAGCAATATCTTTTGTTTGCTTTTAAGTATTGCATCTATGACTTCGTTGTTAAATGAGATCAATTGGCTGTTGTAATTGTACAAAACGATGCTTTCTTTTTCCTCCGATTTTAAATCAAAAATGGCTGGCCATTGACATCTGGTTAAAGCACTACTGAAAATTGGGGTAATATTGGCTATATTTCCGATATAATCGTCTTCTAGCTTCTCACTAATTTCTCTCATCATTTCATTGCTGTAGAAACGGTCCGCATTGCAAGCATCTTCATTGCTTATGGTTTGATCCGGCATAAAAAGAAGATAAATACTATAATGATTTGATAAAAGCACATTTTTTGATTGGTGAAAGGCATTGAGCGATGCCTTGCTATAATCAAATGGGATTATTATTTTTCTAATGTGGTTAATGCCTACATTATCAACGATTGCGTGGTAAATCAATTGAATGGCTTTTTTTATACTCTCCTGTTTGCTCACTTCTATTTTAGGGCCATTGTTAATTATTACACAAGGTATTGAGTTGATTTGATCATCTATAAAGTCAATTACGTTGTTGTATTCAATCAAGTCAAAGCTCAAATTATTGAAAATGAGAAAATCGATTATGTGTTTCTTTACGAAACTATAACCAGAAGTCCTTTTTCCATATAATTTAATAATTAACATTTAATTTCCGATTTAGTATAATATAGTAAACTTCAAATAGTCTACTTTTTTACTGGATATATCCTCTATTCATATTTACTTACAGCCTCATTGTCATCAGCCAAGGCATTGATGATGTCTTGGGTAGTGACAATACCTACTATTCTGTTTCCATTCACAACAGGTAGTGCGTGGAATATATTTTTTCGAAAGATGTCAAGCGCCACATTTATTCTGTCTGTTTCTTCAAGTTTCCCGAGGCCTGTGGTCATTATAGATTTTACTTTATAATTGTTGAGTTTCACATCTAACAGGATATTGTCAAAGCTTTCATCGTTGAACCCTCGTTTGAAAAATGAAAAATCTGATTTACTTAACATTCCGACTAGTTCTCCGTTCAAAACCACAGGAATGTGGTGGATTTTATACTTGTCAAAAGTATCTTGCGCTGCTTGTAAGGTTTCGTCCGGCCCAATACTTACCGGATTAGGTGTCATTATTGTACTAATTGGTGCTAATAAATTCATATTAATTGTATATTTTTGATGCAATTTGAGAAAATTTGCTTTTACAGTTTATGACAAAAGTCATATTTGGAAATGATTTTAATCAAAAAGGATATTTTTATTTATTCTTATCTTTATAATAATGATAGAAGACAAAGACTTGCAGTTATTATTTCATTCTGTTCTGGAAACTGCAGTTGACGGTATTATAAATATTGACAGTCGTGGGATAGTAATAAGCATAAATAAGTCAGCAGAGTCGATTTTTGGGTATCAAAAAAATGAAATTTTAGGCCTTAACGTTTCTATGTTGATGAATAGAGAGGATGCAGTAAGGCATGACACCTATATAGAAAATTATATTGCTTCCCACATTCCTAAAATAATAGGAATTGGCAGAGAAGTGATAGGGAAGAAAAAAGATGGTAGTTTGTTTCCATTTAGACTAGCTGTAAGTGAAGTGATTTTAAATGATCGGATTATTTTCACAGGTATAATTCACGATTTGAGGGAAGTAAAAGAAGCTTACCTGGAACTAAAGAGGCTAAATGAAGAATTGGATCAGAAAGTGGTAGAAAGAACCTATGAAGTCGAAAAAGTGGTAAACCAACTCCTGGAAATGAACAACCAACTCAAAGATGAAATTAAAATTAGAAAAGAGACGGAAAAAAGTCTTATGCAAACAGAAGAAGAATTGCAGCATTCTCTGTTATTGGAGAAGCAATTGAACGAATTAAAGTCAAGGTTTGTCACTACTGCATCTCACGAATTTAGAACCCCACTGGCAACCATTTTATCGTCGGCATCATTGGTAGTAAAATACCCTCTGGCTGAACAACAGTCCAACAGAGAAAACCACATAAAAAAAATAAAAAGTGCGGTCAACCATTTAACCGGCGTATTAAACGATTTTTTGTCATTGAGTAAACTTGAAGAAGGTAAAATCAGTACTTCAAGTGTAGAAATAAATCTTAAGCAACTATTAGAGGATATTCAGGAAAGTCTGGCCGGCATTCTAAAAGACCAACAGAAAATTAATGTTTCAATTGAAGAAAATTCTGTCTTGTTTACCGATATTTCTATTCTCAAAAACATTCTTTTTAATCTTATTTCTAATGCTGTAAAATACTCTAATGTAGATGTCGATATTGAAGTAAAGTGTAAGAATGATGAATGTATCATAAAAGTAAAAGATGGCGGCATCGGTATTCCTAAATCGGATCAACCATTTCTGTTTGAAAGGTTTTTTAGGGCTACCAATGTAGGAAATATTCAAGGTACCGGCCTCGGGCTTAACATAGTAAAAAAGTATTGTGAATTGATTAATGGATCAATCCATTATGAAAGTGAAGAAAACGTGGGCACAACTTTCTCAATAATTATTAAAAAAACAATTTAGCGATGAAAAAAATTCTTGTAATTGAAGACAATAAGGATGTAAGGGAAAACATTGTTGAGATACTCACTTTATCCGGCTACAATGCCATTTCAGCACAAAATGGAAAGGAAGGCATATCCTCGGTATTCACATTTAAGCCCGATCTTATTTTATGTGATGTAATGATGCCTGAATTGGATGGTTTTGGTGTAATGAAAATTCTGCAAAGCAATGTTCAATTTTCACACATACCTTTGATATTCTTAACTGCCAAAACAGAAAAGGCAGATTTGAGAAAAGGCATGTCATTAGGGGCAGTAGATTATATAACTAAGCCATTTGATGATACTGATCTGATTACCTCAATTGAATTGAGATTGCAAAAAGCGGAGAATAATGCCAACATTAATGCCAATCATTTTTTAAATTTAGAACACCTTCCAAAAGAGTATGTCATAAATAAGCTAACTGAAATATGTAGCCAAGCAGATGTTTTGAATATGCGAAAAAAAGACACTTTATTTTCTGAAGGCCAGCATCCGAGGTACATCTATTTAATTCTTTCAGGTAAGGTGAGGGTTGTACAAACCAATGACATAGGTAAGGAGCTTACCATCAGAATTATAAAGGAAAACGAATTATGCGGCTTTTTAGACCCTATAAATAATAAGGATTATACTAAAAGTGCTTATGTTTTAGAAGACTGTAGCTATAAGCAAATTTCTGTTAAAGATTTCCTTCACCTTATTGTTACTGACCAGCAATTTGGTCTTTCTATGCTCAAATTTATGTCACTTTATATCAATGTGCTTGAGAATGAAGTTATAGACCAGGCATATAGCAGTGTAAGGAGAAAAGTGGCCAATGCATTGGTCTATTGCTTTCAGGCAAATAATGGCAATGCGGATATACACATTTTAAGGGAGGAGTTGGCTTCAATAGCTGGTTCCGCAAAAGAAACGGTCATTAGGACTTTGTCGGATTTTAAGCAGGAAAAGTTGATAGATATCAATGACCAGAGTATCGTAATTCTTAATTTGAATGCCTTGGTTGGCATGCACCAATAATCAGGAAGTAAAATAGGACAATAGCATACCTTGTAATCAGTTTTTTTTACCTTCTTTTCAATACTGAATTGTCTAATTACGCAATAAAGCTTTTGGGATTTATATTTTATTTTGCACAGGCTCCTTTTTTTGTATTGTATCAATCCCTGCAGTAGCAAGTTTATTGTTCACGCATGCGCAATTTTTGCACTTTCTGCATTCGCTGCCATCTTCATGTTTTTCGATGATTACATCTGCTTCCTTTAGGTCAGGTTCTTTTTTTGTGATAATAGGATCGTTCATGTTTATTTTTTTTATTTTATTAGTGACACATAATTGGATTTAATATACTTTGCCATAGTACTGTTTGTGGAGGTAGGATAGTAGCCGTGCTTTTTATACAAACAAATAATCCTGCGATAATCATCAAGACTGGTTGCAACTGGTATTTTGATGCAAGCGAACGCAATGACTTGTTTTTACTGCCGATGATGAGAAGTACAAGCGCAGGTATAGTTCCTAACCCAAAGGCGATCATCATTAAGCCACCGTTTATAATTTCATTATTCAAAAAAGCGACGGCCATGGCAGCATATACCATTCCGCATGGCAAGATACCATTTAACATGCCAAGGAGAAAAAGATTGCTTTTTGCATTGGACTTCAGTAAGCCATTGTACATTTTCAAAAGTAAATTACTTCGCTGAGAAAAGAAATCAGGAAGCTTTACTTTGATAAAATAATTTAAGCCATACATTAGTAGAAGAAAACCAAAAATAAAGGCAACGTAGGATTGAATCTGCCTAAATGCCAATAGATTGCCAAGCAAACCAATTGCCATGCCTATAAGAGCGTAGGTCATGATCCTGCCAATGTGATAAACCAATAGTTCAAAAGCAATTTTGAATTTGTCATTCTTGTCAAGTGGCAATATAAAATTTATTGGGCCGCACATACCTACGCAATGCAAGCTACTGCCTAAGCCAAAAATAAATTGATACAACAAGACATTCATGAGAAAATGAAACTTGTGTCATACAAGTAAGAAGCTTTTGAATCTTTCCAATCCATTATGAAATTCCATTTTCCATTGCGGTAGTTTTTTAAACTAATCGCTGCTTTTGAATTGACCAGCTTAAGTGGAATCAATGCATCTTCATTCTTATTGACAGGGCTTACCAATTCGATATGGCCTTCCACCTGGCCATTGTTTGGAATGAAAATATATATACTATCGGTCTTCTGATTATATATGCATGAAAATCCTTGAAGGGCATTGACGTTCCTTTTTTTGCTTAAATTATTTTCCAGCGTAAGGTCGTCCACATAATAATCTTCTTTGGTTAACGCATTGTCATATTGCCTCGACTTGTAGACCTGATAAAGGGACACAGTCATAAAGCATATAAAAAAAAGTGTAACACCATGGCCATAATTAAATTTCATGTTTATTTTTTTTAGATTAAAGATTAATCAGTTGAAGGGGCCTATAAATTTTGTTTTCTTTACAATTGATTCATCGTTTGACATTATGGTAATATTGAGGTCGCTAATTCTCTTTTTTACATTTTCTTTGTTCACTTTGATAAAGAATGATCCTTCTACCCGGGCTCCTTTTTCAATATGAAAGGGTGGGGTATTGCCTATAAACTGAATGGTTGATTGACCATTGTCTAAAAGTACTTTTACATTTTGTACTTTTGTTGTTTTGTTGATAAGTTTATAATTGTAAAGGTTAGTAATGTATCCGTCTTTATTGTCCTGGTAAAGCATGCCGGGAGTCCGGAGGATGATAGATTCTACCTCGCTTCTACTACCAAGTAGGAAAAAATTAAATACGATTAGCAGACTAAGTACTGCTGTATAGGCTTTAACTTTGTTAGTCCAAAGGTTTCTTATACCATTTTCAATGCCATTTGCGCTGTCATACCTTATTAAACCGGTAGGTTTATGCACCTTTACCATCACTTCATCGCAAGCATCAATGCATGCAGTACAATTTACGCATTCCAACTGTGTACCATTTCTGATGTCTATACCTGTAGGGCAAACCCTCACACATAGATGGCAGTCAATACAATCGCCTAGAACTGGCAATTCGATCATACTCTGGTTCTCTTTTTTTAATTTGCCTCGAGGTTCACCTCTTACAGTATCGTAGGAGATTACAATTGAATTCTTGTCAAGCAGCACTCCCTGTAATCTTCCATATGGACATATGGTAGTGCAAACTTGTTCTCGCATAAAAGCAAATACGCCGTAAAAGACATACGAAAATATTACCATGGCTATGAATCCATACAAATGCTGATTGATCGGTTCCAGTATAATTTTCTCTACTTCATCAAAGCCGATAATATAACTCAGAAAAACATTGGCGATGAAAACAGAGATGGAAAAAAAGATAAAATGTTTTAAAGCTTTCTTTATTATTTTATCTGTATTCCATTCACTTTTATTGAGTTTTATCTGGCTAGTTGCGTCGCCTTCAATTGCGTACTCTATTCTTCTAAAAAGCATTTCCATAAAAATAGTTTGTGGACATACCCAGCCACAAAATAATCTGCCAAACACTACTGTAAACAAAATGATGAAAACGACAAAAGTCAGCATTGCAAACAAAAACAAATGAAAATCCTGCGGATAAAATACTGAACCGAAAAGGATAAATTTCCTTTCCAATATGTTAAATAGAAACAATGGATCCCCATTTATCTTTATAAGAGGAGTAAAAAAGAGCATTGCCATCAAGGCATAACTCAATAGTTTTCTGTAGGAATAGAATCTGCCATTTGGTTTTTTTGGATAGACCCAAATTCTTTTGCCATCCTTACCTACTGTAGCTAAACTATCTCTAAATGACTCACTATCATCGTAAAGTTTGTCTATATCTAAAGAAGTATTAGCCATATTAAAGACATATTGTTAAATACGGTAAATTATTTTTTGAGGGTATCACTTGCCATTGGTAAAGTGGCTTGCTCTTTGTACAAATCTCCCTGTGGAGCTTTGGCATTTGGAGGGTTGGTTCCCCTTAAAGTTAAAATATAGCTGGAAACATTTTGCATATCTGATGGCCTCAATTGCTCCTGCCATGAAATCATACCTTTTGCCGGCACACCATACTTGATCGTCTTGAATATATTTTTTATGCCACCGCCATGCAACCAATAATCGTCTGTAAGATTTGGGCCAACACTTCCAGCGCCTGTTTCCAAATGGCAAGCCTTGCACAAACTATTGAATATTGTTTTTCCTTCTTCAAGTCTTTTTGCATCTGTCAGCACTGCTACATTGTTTTCATTGATGGCATCGGCTACTTTTGCCAGATATGCCGATTTAACTTTTTCGCCTTCTTGCATTTGGACTGCATATTCATCCAATTGACTTGTACTGCCATTCTTCCAATGGTAATTCCATAAATATACTGCAGAGAATGCTATGCACCCATAGAATAAATACAGCCACCATGGAGGCAGACTGTTGTCTAGTTCTCTTATGCCGTCGTATTCATGTCCAAGATCGATACTGGCTTCCTGGTTGAGTGGTATAGCTTTGGTCAAGTTTCTGTACAATGACTTAAATAATGGCTCTTTATTGAAAATCTTGGCTTCCTTTGACACTTCTACGCCATATTTCTCAATGAAATGTTGCCTGTTAAGATCAAATAATAAATTGAATACCCGGTATAAAACGACTAACGCCATTATGGATATTATGAATGCAGCGATGCCCATTACATTCGCAAAAGACCATTTCAAGAGTGCCTTTGTCTCTGATGCAGTACTTTCAGAAGCTACAGTTTGTGCAACAGCCGTTTGTATACTGAGCAAAATTAAAATTGGTATTGTTTTTATTTTCTTTACCATGACTTATTTTTTTTTATAATGGTAGATTGTATTATTTTAACGGTAATTCAGACATGTGCTTACTATGTTCTTTCTTTTGGAAAAAAATCTGAAACACCGCAATCATAAAAATTGTAAAGAATGTAAGCAACGCAAATAGTGCCATCCAATTGATGTCTCCCGATGCTGTAGATAATATATATTTAAACATTTTTGTTATGTATTATGTGTTAGTAAAACTATGGCTTTCTATTTTCCTTCACTATGTGATACTTTGATATCTGTTCCCATTCTTTGAAGATAGGCGATCAATGCAACCATTTCTGAAGATGCAACATTTTTGCCATTGATATTGTCTTGTTTGAGACTGGCTTCAATGCTCATTGCTTGCTTTTTTAAGTCATCCAAAGCGATTTCCTCATATCCATTGGCATAAGGTACACCAAGAGACCGCATTGTTTTTATTTTGGCTGAAGTATATTTTGTATCTAATGTATTGTCAGCCAACCATGGATAAGGAGGCATGATTGAACCAGGGCTAATGGATTCCGGATCTATCATGTGGTTGTAATGCCAACTGTCAGGATATTTGCCACCTATTCTGTGAAGATCAGGTCCGGTTCTCTTAGAGCCCCATTGAAACGGGTGATCATATATGAATTCCCCTGATTTTGAATATTCACCATATCTTTCTGTTTCTGATCTAAATGGCCTGATCATTTGAGAGTGGCAGTTGTAACAGCCTTCACGAATATAAATATCTCTTCCTTCAAGTTCCAAAGGAGTATACGGTTGAACAGAACTTATTTTAGGGATATTGCTGTCGATCATAGCCATCGGTATGAGTTCTATGATTCCGCCTATTGCCACTGCGATTAAAGCAAATACCAACATCTGAATAGGTTTTCTTTCAATCCATTTGTGCCAGTATTCTCCTTTATGTGATTCAACTTTGACCAATGCAGGAGCTTCTGCTTCCTCATTTTTTAAGAAGACACCCGCCTTTGCAGTTTTGATAAGATTGTAGACCATTATACATGCACCTACCAAATAGATTGTTCCTCCAAATGCTCTTGTTATATACATTGGCATGATTTGGGTCACCGTTTCTAAAAAGTTGGGATACCTCAAAAATCCATCTGCTGTAAATTCTTTCCACATCAAACTTTGTGTCCAGCCTGCCCAATACATGGGGATACAATAAAAGATAATGCCTAATGTACTTATCCAAAAATGCCAGTTTGCAAGTTTAGTAGAATACAATTTAGTTTGGTACAGTGTTGGAATAAGCCAGTATAACACAGAAAAAGTAAGCATGCCGTTCCAGCCCAAAGTGCCTACATGCACATGGGCTATGGTCCAGTCAGTATAATGGCTGATCGCATTTACACTTTTTATAGAAAGCAAAGGGCCTTCAAAAGTAGCCATACCATATGCAGTTACTGCGGCTACCATAAATTTCAACACAGGGTCTTCTCTTACTTTATCCCATGCACCTCTCAAGGTAAGTAGTCCGTTGAGCATTCCACCCCATGAAGGCGCAATCAGCATGATCGAAAACACCATACCCAATGATTGTGCCCAATCCGGCAAAGAAGTGTAAAGCAGGTGATGTGGACCGGCCCATATATAAATAAAAATCAAAGCCCAAAAATGTATAATGGATAACTTGTAGGAATATACCGGTCTATTCGCTGCCTTTGGAAGGAAATAATACATCAACCCTAAATATGGAGTAGTCAAAAAGAAAGCTACTGCATTGTGCCCGTACCACCATTGCACAAGTGCATCCTGAACACCTGCATAGGCAGAATAAGATTTGAGTATATGCACAGGCAACTCCATGCTGTTTACGATGTGAAGCATGGCTATGGTTACCCAGGTAGCAATGTAAAACCATATGGCGACATACAAGTGCTGCTCGCGTCTTTTGATAATAGTGCCAAACATATTGATACCAAATACCACCCATACCAATGTGATAGCAATATCAATGGGCCATTCCAATTCTGCATATTCCTTTCCGGTGGTGAAGCCCAGCGGTATGGTAAGCGCAGCCGATACTATGATCAACTGCCAGCCCCAAAAGTGGATGGATGAAAGCAGGTCACTAAACATTCTTGCTTTTAGCAGACGCTGCAAAGAGTAATATACTCCCATAAATATTCCATTGCCTACAAAAGCGAAAATTGCCGCATTGGTGTGCAGTGGCCTTAATCTTCCAAAGCTAA
>JAYUTD010000298.1:0-4339 GCA_043755305.1 Saprospiraceae bacterium | reverse complement strand
AACTATTCGTTAGTTCTTTGAGTGATTCAGTATCGAACACCAATTCAGCATCGCGATTTAACATTACATTTAGCAATACTTTTTGATTGGCCAATATTACCTCTGCATTTTGTATTGCTGCGATCTGAGTATTGAGGTCATTTTGGGATTGGAG
Source organism: Saprospiraceae bacterium (assembly GCA_043755305.1). GTDB lineage: Bacteria > Bacteroidota > Bacteroidia > Chitinophagales > Saprospiraceae > JADKBO01. Next base: position 4,185 of record JAYUTD010000298.1, on the reverse strand, counting down.
GTAATCCAGCTTCGATCCTCGTCCTATTTCCCATCTTCCTTTGGTAATGGCCAATCGTTCTTCATAATACTTAATAATTGTATTCAAATAAGCAATTGTTTCCTTTTGTCGGGCTATACCAATATAAGCTGCGGTAACTTGGCTGATGATATCTTCCTCTACACGCTTTGTCATAATCTGTGAAGATTCACTTTGGCTTTTAAGAATCTTATATCTTGTTTGCATTCTTTGTCCATCGTAGAGCGTCCAGTTAAAGGAGACATTTGTTGATGGAGAAAAAGTACGGCCATTTCTATCGATTAATCTTCCATCAACAAATTTTTGGTTAACTTGATTGAAGGCAGACCCAAGATTTACATTCCAATCGACCCTAGGAGTAAGGCCGGCATTGGCTTTGTACACTTGCATCGCACTAGCTTCAGCATCCATTTTACTCAATTGTAATAAATAATTGTTTTGAATACTCAACGCAATGGCTTTGTCTAAAGTTAAAATTTCCTGCGCTTTGCTAATATAACAAATATTGGCAAAGATTAAACCTAATCCGATTTTCAAATAAGGCGTAGATGCATTAATCAATTGACTAATGGATACCATAAACTCACCTCTCAAAGTAATAGTGCCTGACACAAATGATGTTTTTATTTTTGCAAAATTCATTTCCTGTTCATTTAAATTTAGTGTCTTTGCGCTTCATAATTTTGAATATAAGCGATTGAAATGTCGTTAAATTGCTGGTATTGATCTATGTTGACTACATGTCCACAATTTTTAATAACCTGAAGACAAGCTCCGGAGTGTTTGACCACTACTTTTCGTACACCATCCAAAAACATGTGGTCTTCACTGCCCATTAAATATAGCGTTGGCGTGGTAACAATCGTTTCTCTATGCAATCTTAAAAGTTCACTTAATGAAGAGGTCATTTTATACCAGCGTATAAATTCCTTTTGGGCTAATTTCTTTGCTTGCTCTATAAATAACACCCTGGAAGATTTGTGGCTTTTTTTAGGCATCATAACAAATGCAAAGAGTTTGTATAAAAACATAAAAGGCAGTAATTTTTTGAATGCGTTGCCAAAACCCATAAGAAATCTTCCTTTTAAATTGATATGTAAAATTGCACCCCCTAGGATCATAGTTAGGACACGGCCTGGTTCCATTTCTGCCAACTCTCTAATAATGATGGTTCCAAGAGATATCCCAATAAAGTGCGCATGTTTTATGCCTTTGTGATCCATTACTTGTAATACCTCGTCTGTAATTGCTTTGAATGAGTAATGCTTGTTTTCATTGCCAGATTTTGGAGAATTGCCATGACCTCTTAAATCAATCAATAGCACATTGAATTTGGCTGAAAAGTCTTTAACCTGCTTATACCAAATAGAGGAACTCCCTCCTGCTCCATGGATAAATACCACCCAGGTTTTGAGAGTGGAAGACTCATATGATTTATAGTTGAGCATATATAGCTTTGGTTTATATTGTTAAGATTAGTGGTTAAGTAGTTGGCTTTCGAGTTCCATCTCCTTGATCTCCCGGGCCACTTTATCGTTGCGTTTTTTGGATAAGAAAGTGTACATGGCCGGAATGACATATAGCGTAAGTACCAATGAAAACAATAATCCACCCATAACTACTATGCCCATCGATTTCCTGCTTGATCCTGCAGCGCCTAGAGCAAAAGCGATAGGTGATGCACCTAACACAGTTGCTAAGGTTGTCATCAAAATTGGCCTCAATCTCATACTTGCTGCCTTAGCAGCAGCATCCATTTTGCTTAATCCTTGCGCTCTTAAATTATTGGCGAATTCCACAATCAATATGCCATTTTTTGTCACTAAGCCTACGAGCATAATAATGCCTATTTGTGAAAATATATTTAATGTCTGGTCAAAAAACCATAAAGAAAATATTGCTCCTGCCAATGCCAGCGGTACTGTCAGCATAATGACAAATGGATCAATAAAAGATTCAAATTGTGCAGCCAGGATCAAATAAACAAGCAGGAGAGCAAGGAAAAAGGAAAATAGGGTATTGGAAGAACTTTCTGCAAAATCTCTGGCATTGCCGGTCAAAGCAGACTTGATAGATTCATCATTAAGGTCGGCTTTTATTTTGTCCATAGCTTTTATCCCATCGCCTATGGTCTTGCCTGGCGCTAGTCCGGCGGATATTGTAGCACTCATAAATTGATTGTAATGGTACAATTGGGGCGGACTGCTTTCCTCTTCAGCTTTTACAAAATTGTCTAGCTGTATCAACTCACTTTTGCCGTTTTTTACATATAGGTTTTTCAAATCCAATGGCTCATCCCTGTCACTTTTTTCGAATTGCCCTATTACACTGTATTGCCTGCCATTTTGATTGAAATAGCCAAATCTTTGGCCTGCAAATGCAAGTTGCATGGTTTGGGCTACATCAGCTACAGATACACCCAGGCTTTTTGCCTTTTCCCTGTCGATATTGACAGATATTTCTGGTTTATTAAATTTAAGATCGACCTCAGACATTGGGAATGTAGGATCCTGACTGACTTTGTCCATAAATTTGGGTAGGTATTCATTGAGTTTTTGGAAATTAGGTGCTTGAATAACGTACTGCATTGGAAGTCCACCTCTTCTGTTTAAAGAAATGGTTTGCTGTTCACTTGCAAAAGCTTTTCCATCGGGCATTTTGCGGAATTGACTATTGACGTATTCACTTAATTGGGTTTGTGATCTTATTCTTTTGTCTTTGTCCACAAACATGATCCGACCAAATGCAGTATTCGGTGCTCCACTGCCGGCGAATCCTGGAGCTGTCACTGTAAGCATAACTCTTTTTTCGGGTACTGAGTCATTGATAATTTCAGAAGCACGCTGGACGTATTTGTCCATAAATTCATAAGATGATCCTTCCGGTGTTGACATGATTATCCTAAGCCAGCTTCGATCATCTAAAGGTGCCAACTCAGATTTCAGAGGCTTACCAAATATATAAACCATAAATAGGGTAAGCATTAAAATGGGTAATGCAAGCCATCTATTTTTTAAAAAATGCGTCAGCCCATTCTCATAATTTGATTCCATTTTTTTAAAGAATGGCTCTGTAGCAGTGTAAAATCGGTTGGGCTTATCTTTTTTTCTCACCAAATAGGCGTTAAGCATAGGTGTAAGCGATAATGATACAAAAGCTGAAATAAGCACTGCTGAAGCCAAAACTATACCAAATTCTCTGAATAATTTACCTACAAATCCTTCCATGAAAATCACCGGTAAAAAGACTGCCGCAAGCGTTATCGAAGTAGATAGCACGGCAAAGATAATTTCATTGGATCCTTTAATTGCAGCTTGTATCGGACTATATCCTTCTTCTATTTTCTTAAATATATTTTCTGTCACCACTATACCATCGTCTACCACCAATCCAGTCGCCAACACTATCGCCAACAAAGTAAGTACGTTGATTGAAAACCCCATTGTGTACATTACAAAAAATGTACCTATCAATGAGACAGGAATATCGATTAAGGGCCTTATAGCTATAACCCAATCCCTGAAGAAGAAAAAGACGATAATGACTACCAGGCCTATAGAAATAAGTAATGTCTCCTTGACTTCAACAATAGATCTACTTACGAATGTAGTATTGTCGAACAACAGGTTTAAGGCATACCCTGTAGGTAAATCTCGTTTAACTTCCTCTAATCTGGCTTTCGTTGAATTTGAGATGTCAATATAATTGCTACCGGGCTGAGGTTGTATAGCTAAACCAACCATAGGTTCCTTATTTACTCTAAGCAATGTTTCCTGGTTCTCCGCTTCTATTGATGCATAGCCAATGTCTTTAAAAGCGATTCTTCTTGTATTGTCAGATTTTATAATGAGGTTATTGAAATCATTTTCATTTTTAAACTTACCAGTTGTTTTAACCGCAAGTTCAGTCATCTTTCCTTGTAATTTACCACTAGGCAATTCTACATTTTCTCTATCAAGTGCAGATTTTACATCTTGTGTGGTAATGCCCAACGCTGCCATTCTATTGGGATCCATCCACATGCGCATAGCAATTCTTTTAAGCCCCCACAGTTGAATATTGCTTACACCGGCAATTGTTTGAAATCTCGGTGCTAAGACATTTTCTGCATAATCGCTAATTTCTAATATGCTCTTTGAAGGATTGTTAAGCGTCATGGATATGATC
>JAYUTD010000297.1:0-10919 GCA_043755305.1 Saprospiraceae bacterium | reverse complement strand
GAGATTGGTAAGTTGAAAAACCAATCAGCATTGTATGAAACTGAGGCCTGGGGTGTAAAAGACCAACCGGACTTTATCAATCAGGCAGTAGAAGTGCTTACACCATTTACAGCATTGGAAACACTCCAATGCTGTAAAAAAATAGAGCATGAATTAGGCGGTATTAAAAAAGAAAAATGGGGGCAAAGGAGTATTGACATAGATTTGCTTTTTTGGAACGATAGCGTAATTTCTAATGAATTCATCACTGTACCGCACCCACAAATTGAAAATAGAAATTTCGTATTGATTCCTTTAATGGAAATAGCAGGGGAATATATACATCCAGTACTGCACAAAACCATTGAAGAAATATTTGATGATTGTGAAGATAATTGTGAAGTCATGCTTCATGAAAAATAATGTGCCAACTTAAAACTAAAATAGATACTTATAGAATCACTTTTTCCATATAAATACATTTGCATAGAAGGTAACATTGGGGCTGGAAAAACTTCGTTTTGCCAAATGGTGAAATCAGAATACAACTGCAAGTTGATACTTGAACAATTTGCCGACAACCCATTTTTACCCCTGTTTTATAGCGATCCACAGCGGTATGCATTTACAGTAGAATTGTTTTTTATGACGGAAAGGTACAAGCAAATGCAGAATGAATTAACACAGGATTTGTTTTTTGATTTTACTATTTCTGATTACACATTTGTGAAGACCCTATTGTTTGCAAGACAAAATCTTAAAGATGATGAATACAAATTGTTTCAAAAAATGTTCTCTGTGCTTGGTACTATATTTCCTAATCCTGATATATTAGTATACTTGCACAGAGATGTGGACAGATTACAACACAATATTCAAAAAAGGGGAAGAACTTATGAAACCCAAATAGACGATGAATATTTGCTTAAAGTTCAAAATTCTTATTTTGAATATATAAGAAACATTGTACAATTTCCTGTTCTAATAATTGATGTCAATGAAATGGACTTTATCCATAATCAAAGGCAATACAACGCAGTGAAAGATCTACTTAAAAAACAATACCGACCTGGCGTTCACAGGGTAAGTCTAAGGATTGACTAATTTTTCTTTCTGCATTGTAAAAGGGAAGAATTACTGTATTAAATGAAAAATAAACTACCCTTAAAACAGCTTATCAACTATTTTCCTGTCATTTGTCAACCTTGGTACTTTATTTTGCCCTCCAAGTTTTCCTTCACGTTTCATATAATTGATAAATGTTGATTTAGGACAGGATATTATTTTCAATGGTTGCAATATTTTACCTTCAATTAAATCCAGATAATAAATATTTTGCCTCTTCATTTCTTCATCAAGATCAGCACTAAATTTTATTAAGTCGATTGGTTCATTTTCAAACTCTATAAACCATTCATGGTATGGCGCTTCTCCTAATCCCGGATTGACTTGAGGTGCTACAGTAAACTCTACTACATTCACATTATGAAAAAGGGTAGTTTTTAGCATGGCCTCTTCGACTTCTTTACCAATGACATGCTCTCCAAAAGCAGATATGTAATGCTTGACTCTACCAGAAACTACAAGTTTATACGGAAGTATAGAAGTGAATCGCACTGCATCTCCAATATTGTATCCAAATAAGCCTGCATTGTTATTGATTATCAAAGCGTAATCTTTTCCTATTTCTATGTCTTTAAGCAGTATTCTTTGGGCGTCCTTTTTTCCAATATCATCTAAAAGAATAAATTCATAAAAAATTCCGGCATTGGTTATTAATAGAAGTGTGGGATCATTTTGTTCATCTTGAAAGGCAAAAAAACCTTCACTCGCAGGAAAATACTCTATACTATCTACTTTCTTGCCAATCAATTTTTCCAAACCTGCTCTATAAGGTTCATAGTTAACCCCGCCATAAATAAATAGCGAGAAATGAGGAAATACATCCATTATGGTTTGTTTACCGGTTTTTGCCAGTAATTTTTCGAAGTACATTTGGACCCACGGAGGTATGCCACCAATAACCCTCATATCATTCTGCCATGTTTCCTCTATTATCTTGTCAAGCTTTTGTTCCCAATCTTCTATACAGTTGGTTGTCAAGGATGGCAGTTGGTTTGTCCTGATCCATGAGGGTATTTCATGATTTACTATACCTGATAATCTTCCTGTAGGAATGCCACCCTTTGATTCAAGCTCAGGCGAGCCACTTAAAAAAATCATTTTACCATCAAAGATTGAAGCGTCATTGATTTCCGCCATATAATTAAAAATAGCATTTCTTGCGGTTACTATATGATTGGAAATACTCGCATTTGTAATGGGTATAAATTTTATACCTGATGTAGTACCTGAAGTTTTTGCCAGATACCTGGGCTTCCTTGTCCAGAGTACGTTTTCATCTCCACGAGTGATCGCATCAAAGTAAGGACGCAACTCTTCGTAGTCTCTTACGGGTATTTGCTTTTTAAAATCTTCATAATTATGTATTGAATCAAAATTGTGGTCTTTGCCAAATCTTGTTTTACTTGCCTTTCTTACCAAAAGCATCATAATTTTATGTTGGTCTTCTATTGCCTGCATAGAGCTCTGCTTTAGGGATTTAGCGAGTCTTTTTGCTATAGGTAAAAGAAATTTAGATTTCAATGACATGCTACAAAGATAATTTTTCTTCACCACATTAATTAAAAATTACCCGACTTTTACCAAATCGAAAATGGGTATTAATCCATATATTCTTTTACTATTTGAATATTTATGGCAAATCAAAGTATTTGACAAAAAATAGGGCCACTTGGAATTGCAATACCAAACCTCGAAGCATATTTTCTTCTGTCAACTGTATTTAAGTAAGGCTTTACCATTGGTGACAGTGCTATATGATGCTGATAAAATAGTACATTTTACCATTTTATTTTGCTTTAACCAGGTAAGCAAATCTTACCCATGCTCACATTTGGCACGCCATTGAGGCTGTTAAACGAGGCAATACCAGTTCCCGCGAGACATTCATTTGCAAGAACTGCAAACAAAGCAGCTTCTTTGGCATCACCGTTCACACCCAAAGAAGCAATTTCTTTAAATTTTGCTTGTGGCAATGCCTTTTTTAGATGCAACATGAGCAAAGGATTATGCACGCCTCCTCCACTTGCGTATATACTATATGGCAGAGTCTGGGGTACATATTTTTTTATGAGTTCTACTATCTTGTCTGCTGAAAATTTATTTAATGTCGCTATAACATCATTTTGACTGACAGACCCATTTACTTTTAGCAAAGCTCTTTCCAGATATTCCAAATTAAACAATTCAGGACCTATGGTTTTAGGCACTTCCATTTCGAAAAAATCATGCTCACTTAGAGCAGTAAGCAATGCTATATTGACCTGTCCAAGCCTTGCAAAGGCTGCATCATTATCATAATTAAAGCCACTTTTGTGTTTTTGCACGTAAGCATCCATTATGGTATTGCCTGGTCCAGCATCTGTTGAAAAACAAGGGTTTGTCAATTCAGCCTTTGCATTTGGCAGCCAGGTTAAATTGGAGATGCCCCCTATATTGAGCATTACTCTATTTTCGCTAGTGTCACTAAACAATAAGTAATCTCCGTATACCGCCAGTGGCGCTCCTTCTCCGCCCGCAGCAATATGCTTCATTCTAAAATCAGAAACTGTGATAATGCCTGTATTTACTGCTATATGATCGCCGTCGCCTATCTGCAATGTTGCATTTTCATAAGGAGCACGATGGTGCAAATTTTTGGGTGCATGGTATACAGTTTGACCATGACTAGCTATAGCATCTACGCTTTGAACATCTATATTCCATTTCTTTAATGCATCCAATACCATTTGGCCGTGCATTTTACCTATGTAAGCATGAAGTAAAACGAGCAATTCGATGTCGCCTTGTTTGACGGAAAATATTTTTTTTACTTCACATTTGAAGGCAGCATCATATGCCACAGTAACAAAGTTAGCAATTTCAAGCTTTGTATCTCGCCCTTTGCCTTTTACTTTGCAAATTGCAATATCCAAGCCATCTAATGAAGTGCCACTCATCAGTCCTACAATAAGACGTTCTTCTTTATTAGAAATTTCATACAGTTTTTTAATATGGCTATACATGCTCAGTTATATTTATTGTAAAATAATGGCATTTTTTGGCAAAAAACAATTTTAATTTTAATTTGGCTTTATAGCAATCATTGCGTTTTTTTATGGTAATTGCCCCGAATTAACACAATATGTATCAAAACTTTTATAATTAAACTATTTTATTCGTTTTGCCGATAAAAATTTTTATAATTTGAATTTTTTTTTACCTTTGCACTTCCAATTGATTGCGGGTGTGGTGGAATTGGTAGACACGCCAGACTTAGGATCTGGTGCCGAGAGGTGTGCGGGTTCGAGTCCCTCCATCCGCACTAAGAAAAGAGAAGATAATCTTCTCTTTTCGTATTTTTAGGTGAATGAAAACTATTTCGTTTTATTTGACTCAAATCACATTATAATAAATTTTAATTAATTCAATGAATATTACCAGAAAAGATCTCGAAGATTCAATTATCCAATTAACGATAACTTTGGAGCCTATCGATTATGCTAAAAAATTTGACCTTAAATTAGCAAATACAGCAGAAAAAACTTCTATAAAAGGGTTTAGAAAGGGTAAAACCCCCGTTTCTGTTATTAAAAAAATGTACGGTCACAACTTACTTGGTGAAATGATAAACGAGCAATTCAATGCTGCGCTAACAAACTATATAAAGGAAAATAATCTAAAATTTATTGCCCAGCCATTGATTTCAGAAGATCAGGAAAAAATAATGGTTGACCTTGCCAATGATAAACCTTATTCCTTGACTTATGAGTTAGGACTAATACCCCATTTTGAAGTTTATGGCGCTTCAGAAAATGACTCATACAACTATTATGTTCCCAGCCCAAAAGAGGACATGATCGACACTGAATTGAGTTATATAGCAAGAAGGCTTGGCAAATTGGAAGATGTGGAAAGTGTAACAGGCGATGAATTGATAACTGTGACGGCATCTGAGATGGAAAACGGAGCTATCAAAGAAGGCGGTTTCTCCAAAGATGTGATTTTGTTTATGAATTCTATGGAAGACCAATCTTTGAAAGACCTTCTGCTTACCAAAAAATTAAATGATTCGTTTGACGTAGAAGTGGGGAAACTCGAAAACAAAGACATTAATTTTATTAAGAAAAACTTATTTGGACTACCTGAGGATTTTGAGCTAAAAGAGGATGACGTCTTTCATTATACCATTAAGAAAATATCGAAATTAAATCCTGCAGAACTTACAGATGAGTTAATAAAAGAAAAATTTCAACTTGACAATATGGATGCCTTGAAAGCAGAAATTTTGGCTGGTTTTAATACGAGTAGCAAGCCTTCATCCGAAAGCCTGCTGCGTAAAGCAATCATGGACAACATTATAAGCAAAACAAATGTGGACATTTCTGAATCATTTGTTAAATTATGGTTAAGAAGGATGGAAAACATGGACGAAACAAAAATAAATGAAGAGTTGGATAAGTTTAAATCCGAATTGAAATGGACTTATATCAAGGATGAATTGACCGCAACACACAATATAGACGTGTCAGAAGAAGACTTAAGACAAGTTGCAGCCGGTAGAATAAGGAATTATGAGATGCAATATGGCAAGCTTCCGGAGGACACTGTCAAAAACATTGTAAAAAACTGGTATACAGATAAATCAGAGCTGTATAACCTTTCAGAAGAGGCAAGAACAAACAAATTGTTCAATCATTTGTTTACTATAGTTAAAAAGGAGGAAAAAATACTTCCTGCAGAAGAGTTTGACAAATTATTTAATCCAGAAAATTAACAAATATGTTTCATAAAGACGAGTTTAAAAAATATGCAACTAAGCATCTGGGCATGAGTACCATGCACCTGGAAAAATATATGCAGGCATCAGCGCCAAATATCACAGGTTTCACACCACAAGTAATTGAGGAAAGACAGATGAATATTGTGGGCATGGATGTCTTTTCCAGATTGATGATGGATAGAATCATATTTATGGGAGTACCTGTAAATGACTATGTGGCAAATGTAATTCAAGCCCAAATGCTGTTTCTTGAATCAACTGATCCTAAAAGAGACATTCAAATGTTTATCAATAGTCCTGGTGGCAGTGTCATCGATGGCATGGGTATATATGATACAATGCAATATGTATCTCCTGATGTGGCTACAATTTGTACAGGACTTGCCGCTTCCATGGGAGCAGTCTTATTGGTAGCCGGAGCCAAAGGCAAAAGAACTGCATTGCAGCACAGCAGAGTCATGATCCACCAACCTTCAGGTGGAATGCAAGGCCAATTTACTGACATGGAGATTTCTTATAATCTAATCAAGAACTTAAGAAAAGAGTTGTATGAAATTCTTGCGCATCATTCAGGAAAGACTTTTGAGCAAATCGAAAAAGACTCTGAAAGGGACAAATGGATGACATCGACCGAGGCAAAAGAATATGGACTGGTGGATGAAGTTTTGGATCGAAAAAATCCAAGAAAAAAAGATATTTAGATTTTAACGAGTGCAAATAAGTTGGAATTTAATGCGTACTATGTTTTTAAATTACCCAGTTTTTGACCTTTTTTAAAAAAAAATATCCTATCTTTAAATATAAATATAAAGAAAAGTGGCTAAACTAAAAGACAATATCAAATGCTCTTTTTGCGGTAGAGATAAGAAAGAAGCAATTCTTCTTATAGCCGGTATAGATGGACACATTTGCGAAATGTGCGTTGAACAAGCGTACAGCATTGTCAACGAAGAAGTCATTGACAAAAAGTCTAGCCAACAAAATGACACGAACAACTTTTCATTGCCTGACAATTTTAAGCCTAAGGAGATTAAACAATACTTAGACCAATACGTCATTGGTCAGGATGAGGCAAAAAAATGCCTTTCAGTTGCAGTATACAATCACTTCAAAAGACTTAAGCAAAAAGGCAAAGACGATGTGGAGATTGAAAAATCCAATATTATTTTTATTGGGGAGACTGGTACGGGAAAGACACTAATGGCTAAAACCATAGCCAGATTTCTTGATGTACCATTTGCAATAGTAGATGCTACTGTTTTTACAGAAGCAGGTTATGTAGGCGAAGATGTGGAGAGTATGTTGTCAAGGCTTTTGCAAGCTTGTGATTACAATGTTGAAGCTGCTGAAAAAGGTATTGTATATATTGATGAGATAGACAAGATAGCACGCAAGGGAGACAATCCTTCTATCACCAGAGACGTGTCAGGTGAAGGTGTGCAGCAAGCCATGCTCAAGCTGCTGGAAGGTAGCGAAGTCAATGTCCCTCCACAAGGTGGTAGAAAACACCCGGAACAAAAAATGATAAAAGTTGACACTTCAAAAATATTATTTATTTGTGGCGGCGCTTTTGATGGTATAGATAAGGTCATAGCAAGAAGGCTCAACACACAAGTAATTGGCTATAACAAAGATGAAACTGAAGAAGTGGATAAAGAAAATTTACTTCAATATATTACCCATAAAGACCTTAAAGCATTTGGTTTGATCCCAGAATTAATTGGTCGATTGCCAGTACTAACCTATCTTGATCCTTTGGATACTGAGACATTAATTGATATTCTTTCAAAACCAAAGAATGCCATCATTAAACAATACACCAAACTTTTTGAACTCGAAGGAATCAAATTGGTATTTGAAAAACCTGCTTTGATTTATATTGCAGAAGTCGCATTAGAATACAAGCTTGGTGCAAGAGGATTGAGATCTATCTGCGAAGCGATACTCAATGATGCTATGTTTGATTTACCATCCAATCCGGATATCAAGGAATTTGTTGTTTCAAAAGAGTATGCCGTTCAGAAAGTAACAAAATCCAAACTAAGTAAATTGAGGGCTGCTTGATGGTAAATCCCCATGAAGAAGAAAATCAAATTAGACTAAAGCATATTTGACTTTGAAGAAATTATATTAACATTAAATTAACGCCTATGAAAGATACTTCAAGGCCTATTTGCAGTTTAATATATAAATTTAAGAAATGAGAAAATACTTTTTTACATTATCATTTGTCTTTCTTTCTCTTTTTTCATTTGCCCAGCCGCAAAGTACCAAAGGCAATCAAAGTGATCCCAAAGCAAAAAAAATACTTGATGGTCTAAAGAAGGAATACAACTCTTACAAGTCACTAGAGGTCAGTTTTGAATTAGAAATAGAGTCCCCCGGCAACGAAAAAGATACACAAAAAGGCAAGCTTATAAAATCAGGTAAAAAATTCATGGCGTCACTGACCGAGCAAGATGTATACTGCGACGGTAAAACAGTTTGGTTGCACTTAAAATCTAATAAAGAAGTGCAGATCAATAATTATGAAGAAGGCAAAAGTGATCAGATGATGATGTCTCCAACAGAAATGATTAAAATTTACGAAGGAGGTAAATATGCCTATGCTATAACAGGAAATGCAATAGAAGATGGAAAGAATGTCACTCTTATTGAGTTTAAGCCTTTGGACAAAAAATCTGAATATTCAAAAATGCGATTGTCAATAGACACTAAAAATAACAAAGCTATAAGTATGAAAATCTTTTCAAAAGATGGCTCAAGATATACTTTACTAGTCAAAAATATATTGCCTAACAAGGCCTACTCTGCAGATGTATTTGTTTTTAATGCAAAAAAAAATCCGGGAGTAAGAATCGAGGACCTGAGGATTGATTAATAGAACCAAACAATTTTCAGTTTACCAACTGTGCGATTCTTGAAGTAATTCAGGAATCGCTTTTTTTTCGAAAAGTATGATACATCTACATTATTAACTTTTTTTTGCTTGTCGGCAAGTTATATTAGCAACAACAAATATTTATTCTTTGCTTCTTTACAACACTTAATGATTCTTTTATCACAAGGTAGCTAAGCCGAAAACTCAAAATTAACTTCCCTTATTATTGTCCAATATTTATTATATACATTAACAATTAATGTATAATATTGCTAATTGTCAATACGTTAGAAAAAAAGAAAATGTTAATCTTCTTAATGCCGTGTTAATTAACTTGTTATAAGTAAGATTCGGCTTTATCTTTGCGTTCCAATCTGATGAGTACTTGATATAAGATCGACTTGATGTTATATTAAGAAGAACCAAATCCCTTAACCAATTAAAACACTTTTGCCATGTATAGAATATATTATATTAAGCAATTTGTTTTCTTTTTGATACTTACGTTTTGTAGTAATTTTAATGATGCACATGCTACTTCTTCATGCGCTGATGAGAGCAATGACTACAAAGACAAAGTAATGAGTCTTCCATCTCAATTGGAACTCAGGTACAATGATCAAGTAAAAGAACAAATTGAATTTTTTGTAGAAAAAAACAGATCCCTTAGCAATACTTTGCTGGGCAGGGCTACCATGTACTTTCCTATGATAGAGCTCAAACTATCGGCACATAGTCTGCCTGATGAGTTAAAGTACTTGCCTGTAATAGAAGCCGGGCTTATACCTTATCTAACATCAAGCGCTGGTGCAAGTGGGCTATGGCAATTTATGAAACCTACTGCTCAACAACTGGGACTTAAAATTACAAATACTATTGATGAAAGAAGGGATGCCCAAAAGTCAACAGAGGCTGCTTGCATCTACCTTAAAAAATTATTTTCTATATACAAAGATTGGACACTTGTGTTGGCTGCCTACAATTGCGGAGATGGTGTGGTCAACAATGCTTTGCGAAAATCAAACTCCAGGAGTTATTGGGATATTCAACAATACTTGCCCAGGCAAACACAAGAGTTCGTTCCAAAGTTTATTGCGGCATCTTATATGATGAATTATTACTATGAGCACAATCTGGCGCCAATCCCAATGAACGATGAATATTTATATACTGGTGTTATCAGAGTTTATGAAAAGATTGATTTAGAAAAAATAGCCAGCGAATACCAGATAGACTTTGAAGTTATTAAAAGACTTAATGCTGTATTTGTTAAAGGTTTTATTCCAAAGTCTGACGGTGAATATGAATTGCATTTACCCGAATCAAAAATATATGTTTTTGCAGAAAACAATAACCTACTTGGAGATATTGTAGGTTTTAGTCCTTCATCACTTTTAAGGCAAAAAGAAATTGCAGCTTTAGCTGATACGAAATTGAGAGAAGAAGAAAAAGCCAGAGAAAGTACACCATTTGACAACTTGCCTTTATCCAATAGCCTTGTGACGAATGCAAAACCCTCTTCTATAAGACTTGAAGAACAAGCTGTCATTAAAGTTGTAAAACTTACTAAAGGTAAGTCACTGCTTGATATAGCTAAAGAAAACGGTACCGATATTGCATCCATCATTGAGTTAAATAAAATTGATGAAAAATATCCGCCAAGGGTTGGTGACGAAATAAAAATAAGAATCTGAAGTTAAAGTTATTTAGTTTTAAGAAAAAAGGCTACCATGGTTTATGGTGGCCTTTATTATTTTTGGATTTTCTTCATGGACTGATCTTTGTGCAGTTGTTCCATAATATGGTATACTTGGTTTGCTGAGGTTTCATAGCTGAATGCTTTGGTATTCAAATATCCTCTTTTGATTAATTCTGCAGCCAACACCTTATCTTCTACTATTTTAAGCATGGCTTCTACTATTTCATTTTCGTCATTTGGATTGACCAATATTGCTGCGTCACCTGCTACCTCAGGCATAGATGTAACATTGGATGTTATCACCGGTGTGCCACATGCCATTGCCTCAAGGATAGGTATTCCAAACCCTTCAAATTTAGAGATATATAGCAATGCATTTGCATGCTTTATTTCTTCTATTAATGCTTTATCATCTATGTTTTGAAGGTGGGTCAAGGTTCCCTTTTGTTGAAGTTTGGCTATCAAATCGGATAAAG
>JAYUTD010000296.1:0-4351 GCA_043755305.1 Saprospiraceae bacterium | reverse complement strand
ATATGCCAGAGATGGACGGACTTACCCTACTTGCCAAGCTCAACGAACATTATCCGTTGACCAAAACGGTAATGGTTTCCGCATACGGAGATATGGATAATATCAGGGTTGCTATGAATAGAGGCGCCTTTGATTTTGTAACAAAACCAGTGAATTTTGAAGATTTGGAATTGACGATTGAGAAAACCATAGTGTATGTCAATCAAATAAAGCAAACCATGCAAGCCATGAAGGAAAACAACATACTTAAAATGTATGTCGACCAAAATGTCTTAAAATTTATGGGTACAAAAGAATTTGAAAATTCACTTTATGCCAATGAAACCATTGAAGCCTCAGTTGCTTTTATAGATATATGCAGCTTTACCTCTATCAGCGAAAAAGAAACGCCCAACAATGTAGTAACCATGCTCAATAAATATTTCGATATCATGGCAAGAGAGATTATCGGTCAGGGTGGTATTATTGACAAATTTATTGGCGATTGCATCATGGCAGTATTTAAAGGTGAATACCATATAGATAGAGCACTTGATGCCTGCATTGCCATAAGGGACAAAATCAAAGACATGCCACAGGAATATGGTTTTAAACCCAATGTATCTATTGGTGTCAATTCTGGTGAAATGGTTTCCGGAAATATAGGATCCTCAACCATCAAAAGACTCGATTTTACTGTGATTGGAGATACTGTCAATACCGCCCAGCGATTGCAAGGCCATGCGAAACCAGGACAAATACTGATCAATAATACCTGTTACAGTAAGATCAATCAATCCTTCAAATGCGAAAGCATTGGAAAGGCTGCCCTTAAGAATAAGGAAAAAGAAGTAGAACTTTATGAAGTCATCCATTAATAATACTCAATTATTGTAATCATGCAGTACGAAAAGGTCTATGACTATGTCATGCAGATGTTGGAGAAAGAATTGCCGAGTAAGGCAACTTACCATAATAAAAACCATACTGTTGAAGTCATTCATTCTGTTGAAGCAATAGCCTGTGAAGAATCTGTTGACCATGCCGACATGGTAATTCTAAAAACAGCGGCACTTTTCCATGACATTGGTTACATAAAGTCCAATATCAACCACGAAGAAATATCCTGTAGCTATGCGGAAGAAATTTTAAAAGATTTTGGCTATGACAATTCTGCTATTGGCCAAATATGTACCATGATAATGGCTACTAAGGTACCTCAAAATCCTACCGATACATTGAGTGAAATACTTTGTGATGCAGACCTCTACTATTTGGGTGGGGACAACTATGCATACTATGCCGATATACTAAAATCAGAGTTTATTAATTATGGTACCATCAATGAGGATAAGGAGTGGTTGCTGGTGCAACACCAATTTTTACAATCTCATGTATATTTTACCGCTACTGCCAGAAAATATCTGGGAAGCGGGAAAGAGGAAAATGCAGCACGAATTGCAGGTCAACTTAAAAAAATCGAAAAAGGTAAAACCAATATTATTGACAATCGCAGACTGTTAAGCGATATATTGTTAACCATAGCAGGTGTATTTCTTGCGGCTTTTGCGTTAAAAAAATTTTTAGTCCCCAATCATTTTTTTGATGGTGGCATTACTGGACTTTCGTTATTGATTCATGAAATATACCACCTGAACCTTGCAGTGGTAATCATTGTGCTTAATATACCTTTAATAGCTATAAGTTATTATTCTGTAAGCGCTAAATTTGCAACTAAAACATTGGTGGCCGTAGTTTTGATGGGCTTGTTTTTATTTATTATTCCGGCTACGGCTGCTACCAATGATAAACTGCTGGTCTCTATATTTGGTGGCGTTTTTTTAGGTATTGGTACCGGTTTGGTGATGCGGACCGGTGCAGCACTAGATGGACTTGAAGTCCTGGCATTGTATACGCTTAAACGGACTTCTTTTAAAATTTCTGAAATTATACTCGGCCTCAATATACTCATTTTCAGCATTGCCGCTATCTATTTTAAAATTGAAGTGGCATTGTATTCTATACTTACCTATTTTGCAGCGTCAAGGTCTATAGATTATGTCGTGGAGGGCATTCAGTCCTATACAGGGGTTACTATTATTTCTTCAAAAAGTGAAGAAATTAAATACAGCCTTGTCAATGAATTTGGCAGGGGCATTACTATATATAAAGGGGAAAGAGGGTTCCTGCCCGGAAGCTTTGAAGTGAGTGAAGAGTGTGACATTATTTTTACCATTATCACGAGGTTGGAGTTGAGAAAACTCACCAATGTTTTAGCAGAGATTGACCCAAGGGCATTTGTATATGCCAACACCATAAGAGAAGCATCGGGTGGAGTATTGAAAAAAATTCACCACCATTGACTTTTTAAAATCTTTGAAATATTCAGTATAGGATTGCCTCATTTATTATATTGTAGCTGTTGTAAGCTATCCGAGCATTTAGGCTTTCCGCCATCATCTGATGCATAATTTATTTTGGATAGAAGCTTTATCCTTTCAAAGAACATAATTTGACTTGTAGTCATGTTTAATCTTAACGCACTGACTTTTCGGCAGGCAACTTTCATTAATTCCAGTCCTTTTGTCAGTGATTTTTGGGTTGGCACATTTTTGATGCTAATATGTTTGTATAGTTTACAAAACAATAAAACCTTAAAATATGAATTTAAATAATTTCACTATTAAATCTCAGGAAGTTATTCAAAAAGCGCAGCAGATAGCATCTCAAAATCAACATCAGGCTATCGAACCTGTACATATAATGAAAGCACTTCAGGAAACAGATGATAGTGTAGTTCCCTATTTATTAAAAAAAGTTGGCGTAAATCCATCCATTGTAGGTAAAGTATTCGATGCTATGGTCAATAATCTGCCTAAAGTAAGTGGTGGCGAAGGCCAAAGTTACCTATCCCGTGAATCGGCTGATTTGGTCCAGAAGGCTACCGGATATCTTAAAGAATTCAATGATGAATTTGTGGCTATCGAACATTTATTGCTTGCGATGGCTTCAACCAAAAACCCGGTCGCACAGGTATTGAAAGACAGTGGAGTCACTGAAAAAAATTTAAAGGCTGCAATCATTGAATTGAGAAAAGGCAGCACAGTCAAAAGCCAGTCTGCAGAAAACACCTATAATGCACTGAATAAATATGCAGTCAATCTCAATGAAAAAGCGAAAGCAGGAAAGTTAGACCCTGTCATCGGTCGGGAAGAAGAGATCAGAAGATTGTTGCACATCCTTGCACGAAGAACCAAAAACAACCCAATATTGATAGGAGAACCCGGTGTAGGTAAAACGGCCATCGTAGAAGGACTTGCACACAGGATTATCGATGGTGATGTACCATCGGATCTATTGGATAAAGAGATTTATGCACTTGACATGGGTGCGTTGATAGCAGGTGCTAAGTACCAGGGCGAGTTTGAAGAGAGATTGAAATCAGTGGTCAATGAAGTAATATCTGCAGAAGGCAATATCTTTCTTTTTATAGACGAAATCCATACATTGATAGGTGCCGGCAAAAATCAGGGAGCCATGGATGCAGCCAATATACTCAAACCTGCATTGGCAAGAGGTGAGTTGCGTGCCATTGGAGCTACTACTTTGGATGAATACCAAAAGTATTTTGAAAAAGACAAAGCCTTAGAACGAAGGTTTCAAATTGTGATGGCAGATGAACCCTCAGAAGAAGATGCCATTTCCATACTAAGAGGGCTTAAGGAAAGGTATGAGACCCACCATAAAATCAGCATTACCGACGAAGCTGTCGTTGCTGCTGTGCAACTCTCCTCAAGGTATATTACCGACAGATTTTTGCCGGACAAAGCCATAGACTTGATTGATGAAGCTGCAGCCAGATTGAGGCTTGAAATGAATTCTATGCCTGAGGAACTCGATGAAGTCGAAAGAAAGATCAGACAGCTGGAGATCGAGCGGGAAGCCATGAAAAGAGAAGAAGACAAGGTTAAAGTAGAACGCATCAATGAAGAATTGGCCAATCTGGAAGATACACGCAATCAGCTAAAAGCGAAATGGGAGTCTGAAAGAAATGTCATGACTTCTATCCAGCAAGCCAAAGAGGAAATTGAAAAACTTAAAAATGATGGAGCAAGGGCAGAGCGTGAGGGCAATTATAGCTTAGCAGCAGAAATCAGGTATGGCTCTTTGCCTCAACAACAGCAAAAGTTGGATGAAAGCATGGCCAAGCTTGCAGATATGCAAATCCATGGTAAGTTAATGATGAAAGAAGAAGTGGATGGTGAAGATATAGCTGCTATAGTGAGTAAATGGACAGGTATACCTGTGACAAGAATGCTCCAAAGTGAAAAAGAAAAACTCATTCATCTTGAAGAAGAACTGGAGAAAAGAG
>JAYUTD010000295.1:0-4363 GCA_043755305.1 Saprospiraceae bacterium | reverse complement strand
AAAAGAAAAGTATTGCCGTACATTAAAAAACAGTAAATATGGATTTTATTGCCATCAAAACGGTTACAAAGACAACTATTGTACCCATAATGTTCTGGGGCGTAGTGTTTTTATGGACTTTCATTAAGTCTCTGTCATTGAGTATCCATAAAAGATATATTGCAAAAAATGGGAGCAAAATACCGTTGAGGACTTGTGCTATTTTAATTACATGGATGGTTTTCGTTTGTGTGTAAGCCACAAAAAAGCCAATGCTCAAAACTAAAATCAGAATGTATTTTAGTTTAGCCGAAGTTAAATCTTTTTTCCAACCAAATAATCCTGCAGCTACCAGACCCGCTGCCATAGGAGCGGTAAGCGCTGAACTTAGACCAGCGCAGCACAAGCCAAGGCCTAGCAAATACTTTGAGTATATACCGGCAGTATTGCCCAGCACTGCTGCCATTTCCGAAGCATTGTTTATATCCATGCCCCGGGCTCGGCTTCCTATAATTACGATGGCCATAGAAATAAGGCCTCCAATTGTAATGGAAATAAATGAGTCCTTTCGCAAAGCGTTGATATCAATCTCTTTTTGTTCTGCTACCAAAGTGGTATGCATAAATAAATTGTATGGTACAACGGTTGTGCCAATAAGCCCGACAATGAGCAATAGGTCTACTGATTCAAATTTTGGTATGAAACACCCTTCAAGAAAGTTTGTAAAATCGGGAAACTGCAAGACGGCTACCAAAAGAAAAGTAACACACATTAAAAAAACCAATATGCTCAACACATTTTTGATCAATTCATAACTGCCTTTAAGTATACATATCAGGCAAACAATAAAAATGGCTATTAACACAAGGTTTCGTGGCAGGCCAAAATCCATCATTTCTATGCCAAGCCCGGTTCCAGCAACATTGCCACTTTGGTAAGCAGCATTGCCAACTATGATTGCTAAAAATATTAAAACAGAAATAATGCGTTTGGCAAATGGATGCATTATTTTGGTAAAAACCGATTCTTCAAGACCTTTTTTAGAGAAGTATCCAAGTCTGACGCACATATCTTGCAAAATTATAGTTGCAATAGTTGAAAAGACTACAGCCCACAATAATTTCAAGCCGGTATTGACTCCGGATAAGAGGCAGACGGTGACTGTACCGGGTCCAATGAATGCACTTGTGATAAGCACTCCAGGGCCCAATTTTATTTTTTTAATCATTCACAAACCAATTTAATGGTAAATATAAAAAATTACCCAATCAAAATAGGACTAATATATGCATTAGAACCACTAATTCAGGTGCAATGAGACCTATTTCCATTAATTAATGTCAATATTTGATGTAAAAAAATAATATATATTTGCAAAAAAATTATTATGCCGCACTTTGTAATTGACGAACGAGGATATTTGATAGCTGAGATTATGAATGCTGTTAAAAACAAATCACCCTTATTACTGTCTGAAACGACAAAAAAAAATGTTGCAGTAAATAGAGCTTATTTGGAGCAAAAAATGAATGCGCCTGATGCACTTCATTATGGGATCAATACCGGTTTTGGTTCAATGTGTAATGTGAAAATTAGTCAAAATGAATTGAAGCAATTACAGGAAAATCTGGTAAAATCGCATGCATGTGGCACTGGATATATGTTGCCCCAATATATAAGTCAATTGATTTTTCTATTAAAAATAATCAATCTTAGTAAAGGATATTCTGGTGTACGATTGAATCTCATTGAGCATATGATAAACATATACAATGCGGGCATATATCCTGTTATATTTGAGCAAGGTTCTTTAGGGGCTTCAGGAGATTTGGCACCTTTGGCTCATCTTGCTCTAACTTTAATTGGCGAAGGCAAATCCCATTTAGAAGGAAATATACTAGAATCTTCACAGGCATTGGATCTTAAAAATATAACTCCGATCACATTGGAAGCGAAAGAAGGTCTGGCTTTACTCAATGGCACGCAGTTTTCTTTAGCTCATGCTATGCTCTGCATTCACATGTCAGATTGTGCTATGCTTTCCTCTTATTCTATAGCAGCTTTATCATTAGAAGGATATGCCTGTAGCAAGGATCCATTTGACGCTTTGATAGGAAGAATCAGAAACAATCCCGACCAAAGCCAGGTAGCAGAAGTCATCCTGGATTTAATACACGACAGCCAACTTATAGATAAAGTATACAGTGTTCAAGATCCATATTCTTTTAGATGTATTCCTCAAGTGTTTGGGGCTTCTTTGACTGCCATAAAACATGTAAGAACTGTAGTGGAAAACGAGTTAAATGCTGTTACAGACAATCCCAATATTTTTCACTTGGAAGATAAAATAATATCTGCAGGCAATTTCCATGCACAAAATCTCGCTTTAGTTCTGGATTATCTATGTATTGCTATGGCAGAGCTGGCAAGTATATCCGAGAGAAGATCTTTTCAGTTGATACACGGAGAAAGAGATCTGCCTGCGTTTCTTGTAAAAAGTGCCGGACTGAATTCTGGTTTTATGATTGCACAATATTCTGCTGCATCAATCGTGAGCCAAAACAAGCAATTGTGTACGCCATCTTCTATCGATTCCATTCCATCTAGCAGAGGTCAGGAAGATCATGTAAGTATGGCTGCAAATGGGGCTACAAAATGTATTAAAGTCTGTGACAATACACTCACAGTTTTGGCTATTGAATTGTTATTGGCTGCCCAAGCTTTAGATTTTAGAGACATTAAGAAAGCTTCTCAACATACCCAAATGCTTCATCAAAAAATAAGGGCAGGAATACCACACCTTAAGACTGACAGAATATTGCACTATGACATTATATCAGCAAGAGCTCTATTGGATAGTGGTATCTAACAAAAGAGGATCGATCTCATTTTTTTATAAAAATATTGACCTAAATTTATTGGCAAAGAAATATTTTATCTGACCAAACCCATTTAAAGGAGATGATCGATGGTAACAAAATCCTCTTTGAAGGCACAATGTACTGACTAAAAACGGATTACACGATTTATTTTTTTATATACTTCAGCACCTTATGGCATTAGCAAAATTTGTCCTATTTTTGGGCACAATTATTTTTAATTACGCAATTTAAGCCTCTTTTTACAAAAGCTAAAGTATGGCTAAAAGAGATGTTTAAAAAGTAATTCAAACAAGATGAATCATCGCAATATCAAGTTATTTATTCTTATAAACGCAACGTTACTTTTTGTTTCGTGTGCGAAAAAGCCATTCGCCTCTTTTATGGTAAATGCAAAAGACAAGTCTGCCCCTGCAAAAATAAAATTTGACAATCTTTCTAAAAAAGCGGATAAATTTATATGGGATTTTGGAGATGGTACAAAATCAGAAGACATAGCACCTGTACATAGATATTTGGTTTCCGGTAAATACACTATATCATTAAAAGCCATCAAAGGAGACAAAGAAAATACCATGGCAAAAGAGATAATTATTGTTGCTCCGCATGAATGTCTGGTAGAAATGGAAACATCACTTGGTTCTATGACTATAAAATTACACGATAGCACACCTCAGCATAGGGACAACTTTATCAAATTAGCAGAGACAGAATACTACGACGAACTCCTATTCCACAGAGTTATAAATGGGTTTATGGTACAAGCAGGAGATCCTGATAGCAAGACAGCTAAATCTGGTCAAAGACTAGGTGTTGGTGGACCATCCTATACTATACCTGCAGAAATAATGGATGGACTTGTACACACAAAAGGGGCTTTGTCTGCTGCACGCCAAGGGGATGGGGTGAATCCACAAAAACGGTCGTCAGGTTCCCAGTTTTATTTAGTACATGGCAGACCATTGACTGAAATTCAATTGGAAGGTATTGAGAACCAAAAAGGGTATAAATTATCAGAAGAAAACAAAGAATTGTACAAAACGTTGGGCGGTACTCCTTCTTTGGACAAGGAATATACCGTGTTTGGCCAAGTCATCAAAGGACTTGAAGTTATAGATAAAATTGCAGCTGTAAAGACAGACGGCGCTGACAGGCCAACACAAGATGTAAAAATATTAAAAGTAAGAGTTATAAAATAATATAATATGGAAGAAGGAATCCTTGGTATAGACATAGGCGGCACAGGTATCAAAGGCGCAATTATCAATACAAAGACGGGCGAGCTTATGACGGAAAGAATAAAAATCAAAACGCCAAAGCCTTCAACTCCTCTTGCGATACTATCAGTCATCAAAGAAATAAAAAGAAAGCTTAAATACAAAGGAGATAAAATAGGTATGGGCTTTCCTTCTATTGTCAAGAACGGCATTATACTGAGTGCGGCAAATATTGACAAATCTTGGATCAATTATCCAATCGTCGAAAATTATTCAAAGGCATTAAAA
>JAYUTD010000294.1:0-11010 GCA_043755305.1 Saprospiraceae bacterium | reverse complement strand
TACAAGCTAACAAAGAAATATATAAATACTTAGTTACAGAAAAGGATTATGATGATGGTAAGAGTTGGCAAGGAGGTAGCTTTGACAATGATTCATATTTAGTTGACATTTCTAATACATTTCCATATTCACAGGATTTGGCAGATGAAAAAATATTAATCGATATAGAGAAAAGAGTAATTTACAAAAAGATATTCACAAAAAAAGAATGGGAGGATTTGACTTTCAAATGGTACAAACAATATAATACTTGGAGAAAAGTAATAAGTTTTTATAATTTCAAACAAGAAAAATTTTAAGTTATGAAAAAAATATTCCAAGTATCGATTTATATAATTTTAATAACAAGCTCATTAGGAGCACAATTGCAAGTAAGATATAAAAACTGGAATGGCACCGGATATGATGCTCCAGCTAATTTTCAAAGCACAGGTGTAGCCAGTGACTTTGGCCCTCGCAAATATGGCGACTTTTGGCATGGAGGTCTTGACATGAATGGGCCAGGTGATAAAACAGATGATAAGTATGATTTAATAATTGCGCATGAAAAAGGAATAATTGTTGATGAAAATCATGTTACTCATAAATCGGATAATATAAGATATCCATGCATTGATTTTGGAAATCATCGTATGGTATATGTCCATGCTTATTATGATGGATGTGAAAGTGGTTGCAGTATGAATGATAATACGATCATCGCTAGCAATATGATTTTTCCAAATTCAACTAAATGGGCTACCATATATATAATAGGGAATGACACCATAGTGAAAGGGCAAGTAAATGGCAAAGTGAAATTCGGAAATGATACACTCATAGTATCTAATATTATAAATATAGATGACCCAATAGCACCATTGGGAGACAGTGGTACTGACAATTATCATCTTCATCTCAATACAATACCTGATGATAAAAAAGTTTATAACGATAGTTGGAATGCAAATCCACTTCAACACATAACCTATGATGCGCCTGATTATGTTCTAAAACTTTATAGTCAGCTAGATACAGGAAATATCAAAGTAGAATATTCCGGTACAAATTCTACAAATTTAGCTTTGAAAGTACGGTTGCCAAATGAAGCTAATAATAGTGGAACATATAATACTGTGATGGATATGAATAAAGCTGTATTTGGGATTAAAAAAAGTCACGAAACAAATTATACGATTATTAAAGGCGATGCAGAAAAGGGAATAATCTCTTTAGGTGGAAAAATAAACGAAGACAAACTAAACCATCCTGATGCTATAAAACATGGAAAAAAATTTATTGAACTGGGTAGTTTTGGATCATGGTCTATAACTGGTCAAGATGCATTTTCATATACTACAAGCACTCCACATCCATGGGATGTATATCATTTCTCAGACTTTAAAACAAGAATACATAAAGACGACGATCTTACTCCTATTTCGAAGCATCTCTATGCAGATTCCCCTGAAAATACTAGATACAATGATGGTGAATACAACGTTAGAGCTGAGGCATGGCATATTAACAACGATTCAGTACCAGAATACAGTGAAATAGAAAATATTAAGATCGACAACTACCGACCCTTCATTACAAAATTTGACCTTCAAGGAATAAACCAAACTATCTATTCATTAAACAGAATTCAGGAAGAAGGTACGAATATCTTAAACAATGGATTTATCTCAAGGGGCAGCCCGATTATCAATGTAAATACCAATTCTACTACAAATACATTTTATGTAAATACATCAGAGCCTCTTAAAGAGCTGTATATTTCTTGGAAAAAAGGACTTGAGCCATCCTATAACACAGCTACTGCTATGACTAATGCAAATGGAGAAGGTACAAGATGGTCTGCTACAATATTGAGTCTGGAAACAGCAAAGTATATCTTCAAGTTTAAAGGTAAAGATAAATCAGATAATAAACTTATGAACGTATATGCGCTGAGTGGAAATAACGGCCTCACAAATGTAAATATTCCTGTGAGAAATAGTGCCACGACTTGGATAAATAATTATGCCTCTGATACTACAAGCTGTGATTATGTCGAGTTTGAACTAGCATGTTCTTATAAAGTAAAAAATTTCCGTCCTGACATTTCTTCTGAAAACAGAGCGGCCATTAACTGTGAATCATTACGCAGTATAAGAGAGTATGCCACATATAATAATGCAACATGTTCTGCAACTATTGGTTTATCAGGAGTAGACCTTATCAATTTTCACATAGGATGGCAAAATGCAGCGGGAGAATACAAACTTGGAGCCACGAGCAAAGAAGTAACCACACCCGGCTATCATTGCTACATTGTAGAATCTACAGATGGCTGCTGCAGCCGAGAAGGTTGCATATTTATAGAAAATATGTTAGATGTAAAACCACAAGTAGAAGAAAGCCTTTGTAATGGCGCATCCATTGATCTAGGCATTGACACTAGCGCCTTTGCTATTGCTTGGACTATGACTGCTTCACTATTTCCAATACCAGAATACAATAACCAATCCAAAATAGAAAACCTCAAAGGCAATTTCCAATACAACTACACAGTAACAAAAAAGAACAATAATTGCGCTACAAGTGGCATGGTTATCTTGGAGGACATAATCAATCCTTTGAGGATGAGTCGTGAGCCTCTGACTTTTGCAGCAAGTGAGTGCAACTCCACAGATGGCTATATAAGATTTCTACCCTATAGTATAAATGGAGGTACATATCCGTACCTATACCAATGGTCCAATGGCGATACGACATTAAATCTAGAAAACATCCCACATGGCCAATATACGCTTACTGTGACAGATGTAAATGACTGCCAAGTGTCAAAAATGTATGATCTCAAATTTGAAGGTCAAATAGAAGTTGGCTACAACTATATAGAAAGACCCTGCCCTGGGCAAGCCAATGGAGTATTGGCTGTTTTTGCCAATCAAGATGTGCTTTATCATTGTGAAGCACCTTATTACCAAAGTAACGAGCCGCCTACTTTTGAAAATTTGTCTGCTGGTACCTATTGCATTACTATGACTTCAGCAATAAATGACTGTATACTGGAAAAATGTTATACACTGGAAGATCTGGATTACCAGGGACCCATTGTCATCACAGGGGCAGTAAAAAAGGCATGTGTAGGAGAAAGCAATGGAAGTGTCACCTTATCCATCAGTGGTGGTGTGCCAAATCTTGAAAGGCCTTACTATGACGTAGCTTGGAGCAATGGTGGTGAAGGAAAGTACTTGGCCAAAGGCACCTATACTGTTACAGTGACCGATCATTGTGGAAACACTGCAACAAGTTCTTTTGAAATAGAAGAATATCCCTATCTGCCAATAGATATACAAAGTAAGCCAACAGAAACATATATAGCAAATGTAGTATTAGGCGGTTCAGGTAACTTTAGCTATAAATGGGAAGTAGAGACTACTTATTTCTTAAACGGCCAGTTGAAAACAGAATGGGTAGTGGTATCAACCCAATCTGGCAATGCCATCAATACCAAAAAGCAGCAAAGATTTACAGCATTTGATAACTTAACTGGATGTTTTAAAATTAAATATTTTGATTGTATAGCCTTATCCTCTTCTCAATTGAATACATGTGAAGGATGGTCTGAAGGCAAAATAGACATTTCAAAGGTATATGGGGATGAACCGATTGAATATAAATGGAGTAATGGTGCTACTACTATGGATATAGATAAGCTTGCAAAAAACAACTACACATTGATAGCCTCTAACAAAACCAAAGATGGCAATCCATTGTGCAGTGTAAAGCTGGACTTTGTAATTACTGATGTGGTACCTGAAAAGCAAGAACCAGTATTTAATGAAATGGGCTGCGGCTGGAACATATCGTGCAACAATAGTGGAAAAAAATTCAAACCCTATACCGGAAGTGATTATAAAGAAACACCTGTGGGATGTAATGAAATTAAAGTCTATTGCCCTACTACAGGTGAGACTAAAACAAAGACTTTGCCATTGACTGTAGTGAAAGATTTTGATTTATGTGCAAAAGTATTTGTTTGCCCTAATACTGGAGAACCTGTTGGGACAATAGAGTTTCCAAAAGAAACCCGCTTTGTAGATAAATGCAAAAAAGAGGAAAGATGCTCACTTGGAAATGGAGTAAACCCTTGGGTATTCAAAGAGTTTGTAGCTGACTCATTTTGTTGCCCCACTGCCATTGCTACGAAATATGACACTATTACAGGCATTCTGACCATTACTGTGACAGCAGGAAAAAAGGTAAATATACTTGCTAATCTTAGTATTATAAAAAACGGAACATCAATTAAAACACTGAATAATTTTAATTTACAAAATGCAATTTACAACTGGACTATTGCCCTTATGGAAAAAGGCGAATACACTTTAAGAGCTGATTTTAACGATTGTCCATATATGGAAAGTCCATTCTCTGTAAATGGTATATCCGAAACACCAACAAATTGCCCTCTTATTCTCAATATTGATCCAAATCCCCTAGGTACAAATACAGATGAATTAGATTTACAAATTGACTCTAAAATAACAGAAAATCTAACATTAAAAGTCTTAGATGGTGCAAATAACGTTTTCACTTCAAAAACTATAAATTTAATAGTTGGAAGTATTAAATACCCTACTACATTTGATAAAGAATTATTGGCATTTACTCCATTTCATTTGGTTTTTGAAAAGGACGGCTGTAAAACTTCATATCCTATCTTAACAAATGAAGCTTCTTGTCCTACTGCCGTTATTGCTTTTCCAAATCAATTCAAAGATAAAATAAATCTTGTTGCCTTTTCAGAAATGGATCTGAATGCAACATTAAATTTCATCAACACAGCATCTCCTTATAATGTAGTCCTGAGTAAAAATATACATTTTTCAATAGGAGAAAATAATATACAAGTAGATATCTCGAAGGACAATATACCAAATATTTTGTACAAATTAGAAGTAGTGTTTAACAACAGCACATGTAATAAAATTGTAATAGGAGAAAAACAAAAAGTGGAATTAAAATCACCAGACCCAGATTGTTTTAAGGCATATGATATCGATATCAATTCTCAAAATGATCTCCTGATTTTTAATGAAAATGCTGGCTCAAATTCCAATTCAATAACCTCTGGTATTGTCATTAATCCTCATACACTCAAAACTATTGACACTGTATTCTCCTTTCCAAAAAATGGAGAAATAGTAAAGAGTTTTTTAAGTGCTGATGGCGATGTAATATTATTTTCAAATGCTAATGATAAAGTAAATATATCCAAAGTTGATTATAATGGCATACCAAGATGGACAATTCCATTTCAAAATGCAAACATAGTGTCAGTTGCACCCATAAATCAAGAAAATGGTAATATTACAGTATTACTCAAAAATATAACCGACGATTTTAACCTTGTTTTGATAAACAATAGTGGGAATGTAATTCGCAACACTTCATGGACCCCCAATAGTACAATACCAATATCATCTGCATTAGATCATAAGATTTTTTTGCATAACGATAAAGAATATAGTATATTACTCAAAGGGGATCAAAATACAATATATCACTCCAAAAATGAAGAAGTAACCTTTAAATCAGTTGATTCTAATTTTGAAGTTTCCTCCATTTTTAAAAAATACGATCAACTTTATCTAGTAGGTACATCAAATCAGGAATTAACGATAGATAATGTTAGTTATCAAGGTTATGGGTACAATAGCCCTACTATAATGTCTCTCGATGAACAATTGAAAGTCAACAAAATGAAAATACATGATCGTGGAAGCAACGCTTTATTTGTAAACGGAATGGCCATAGATTCAAATAAAATTGCTTCTATTATTCACCTACCTAGTACCGACTCAATACATCCAATAGGATGTGATGAAGTAATTATTATCCATCTTGATTCTTGTATTTGTAATCCGCCTTCCATCCAATATGACTCATTATATTGTCTTTTATACTGGCAAAGCACATGCGATGAAGACAGTACTATACTTCAAATTTCAAAACCAAACGGATGGACTAGTATATCTGGTAATACTACTCATTTTTATGAAGTTTTTGAGAACCCAGGAGCATACAGGTTGGTAAGCTATTTTGGGACTTGTCCTATTTTGTACTCAGAAGAAATAAATGTAAATTGCGATACTTCTTTATTTTGCCCGGCAAACGCTTTAAATCATAGTTGGGTAAATGATTCCATGAATGTAGACATTGATTTAATTAAAAATTTGAGTTTCGACCTCAGAATAGATTATTTTGGAAACGATGGCAATGGGAGTGATCCTCTTCCTGTTGTTGATTCCTTATTCATTCCATTGACTGGAATCGAAGGGGCAAATACTTATAAATTTGGTTATGAAATTATTTACGACATGCCTTCAAACCCTACTGCTTTTGTTACCTCTTATATGATGAGTATAAGTTGTCCATTGTGTATTGATTATTGTGTAATGGATTCATCATTCTTGGCACTTAAGCCCAACGATAAAGTTGAGAATAGAAACACTGAATCTACAATCGTAGTTTACCCTAATCCATTCGGAAGTGGATTCACCATTGACATAGATGCTGATATTGAAAAAAATATGGCAATTGAAGTATACAATGCAACCGGCATTCAGATTTACAAAGACAATCTACCCTTAGCCCCACATAGGAACAGGTATTACCTGAAAGAAAGTGAATTTTGGCAAAACGGCTTGTATTATATTCATTTTAAGGATGGCGATAAAGATATCAATTTGAAAATAATAAAAATAGAATAAATTGTACATTTGCTGAATTAAAAGAAAAAGTAATCAAAATCAATGCTTTTTAATACAGTAGATTTCCTGGTATTTTTTACCACATTTTTTGTGATTTATTGGTTCGTTCTGGGGAAAAACCTGAGGTTACAAAATTCATTTATTTTAGTAGCTTCCTATATTTTTTATGGGTGGTGGGATTGGCAGATGTTGTCACTGATTTTTTTAACCTCGTTTTCATCTTATCTTGCTTCTATATATATCGAAAGAAAGCCTGCATTAAAAAAGTATATTTTAATCTGGACTTTAGTGCTAAATTTTAGCATCCTTATTTATTTTAAGTATGCCGGATTTTTCTTAGCGGGATTGACAAGCATAGCTCATTCATGTGGTATTGATATAGGCTATACCTTTGGACATATACTGCTTCCAGTAGGTATAAGTTTTTATACATTTCAAGCGTTATCTTATGTCATAGATGTATATAGAGGGCAACTCAAGGCAAGTGAAAATTTTGTGGAGTGTGCCGCATTTATTAGTTTCTTCCCGCAGCTGGTGGCAGGACCCATAGAAAGAGCACCCAATCTTCTGAAACAAATACAGAAGAAAAGAACGTTCAATTTGAATGAGGCAAAAGATGGTCTAAGGTATATACTCTGGGGGCTGTTTAAAAAAATGATGGTCGCTGATAATTGTGCGGTAGAGGTAGAACGCATTTTTTCCCACCACCAGGAAATGGGTAGTCCTATGCTATGGTGGGGCGTGTTATTATTTAGCATACAAATCTATTGCGATTTTTCAGGGTACAGCGAGATTGCTATTGGTTGTGGAAAATTGCTTGGTGTCCAATTTATGCAAAATTTCAATTTCCCCTATTTTGCCACAAATATCAAAGCCTTTTGGAAAAGGTGGCATATATCACTTACGACATGGTTCAAAGATTATGTATTCATACCACTTGGAGGTAGCAGGAATTCTGAATTGGCTACGTACAAAAATGTTTTGATTGTGTTTTTGCTTAGTGGCTTATGGCATGGAGCAAACTATACTTTTGTAGTGTGGGGAGCCTATCATGCCATCTTGTATATTGGCTATGTATGGCTTATAGAAGGTCAAAAATGGACTTTGCCGCAATGGATTAGTATTCCTCTGACATTTATTCTTGTATTAGTCGGATGGGTATTCTTCAGGAGTCCGGATATGACTGCAGCAGTTTGTTATCTTGAAGGCATGTTTGACTGGAGATTGAATAACACGCCTGTTGGCAATGGGTATGAAAAATTTTCTGTAGATGTCAAAATACTGATGGGTGTAACCATTATGATGGGCATAGAGTGGATGAGTAAGACCAAAAAATATGGTCTCGATATAGGCCATTGGACCCATCAGAGTTATCGGTGGACCTTTTACTTGATCCTACTTCTTATCCTTTTGACCTATGGCAGTTTTAATGAACAAACTTTTATTTACTTTAATTTCTGACCCATGAAAATGTTTTTAACCCATGTTCTTAAGTTCTTATTTGTTTGTCTGATTGTAGTGGTGGGTCTTATCTACATCAGCAGTAAAATTGTTGAAAGACAGACTTTCAAAAACAATGAAACCGAGGCTAATTTGTTTTTGATAAAAGACCATAGGCATTACGATTATCTTATCATGGGTATATCCCATGCCCGCAATCTTTCGAGAAACACACACCATGAGGTGTTTGAAAATAAATTTGGCGGCACTGCCATCAATCTTGCACAGGGAGATGGTCTGGGTGGTCTGGAAAATCAGTATTGGTACTTAAGCTATTTTCTACAAAAACACAATACTGCTAAAAACCTATTAATGGTTTTGTCGCCTACTATGATGTATAGCAATCAAATTGATAAAAATAGTTTCGCTTTTTATAGAGAACCCTTACAATGGGACTTTATAAAATATATAATTGCTGAAGGTGGTAGCAATAAATTTGACCAGCTCTTTCATTATATAAAAGCCAAGTTAGGTCATCATTGGTGGCGTACAAAGCCCGTGAAAGCTGTAGATAATAATACAACACTAGCTGGGATAGATTCACTGGAAATGAAAAATGGATTTACTCTTGCCTATCCTCAAGGGCTTGATGATGAAGTATTTTTAGAACGAACACTAATGTTGGATAAGATTTTGGAAACAGCAAAAATTCACCAAATCAGGCCTATAATTATTATACCACCTGCATTGTTTGGACAATGGAAAGGACACAAAAAAATATTGGATTATTTGAAAAATAACTATCCGTCTATACAAGTAATAGATAGTTCTTTGTCAATCTTACAACCACAGTATTATAGCGACCACCATCATTTGAATACAGCTGGTATAAGAAAGTGGCTGGATGAGTTGGTAATGCAGCTTAAGAAATGAACATTAACCTTAAAAAATTTATTGATTAAAACCCCAATTGGCAATAAATTAGACTTGAAAAAATAATGCTTAATTGGCTAGTAAACCAAAAAATATCTTTACCTTTGCCGCCGAGAACTGAAGGGCCAGCTCCTGCTGAACTCCCCCAGGGCAGAAATGCAGCAAGGGTAGGTGGTTGAGCGGTTAGCTTTGGTTCTCACTTTTTTTCACATCCTTTCAATTATTTTTTCCATGTTATTTTTTATTGATACTGCCAATTTAGACCAGATCAAAGAAGCCAAAGATTTAGGCATTCTTGATGGTGTCACTACCAATCCTTCGCTTATGGCAAAAGAAGGTATTACCGGTGACGACAAGGTAATTGCCCATTATAAAGCAATATGCGATATAGTAGATGGTCCGGTAAGTGCCGAGGTGATCAGCACTGATTTTAAAGGCATGGTAGAAGAAGGTAAAATGTTGGCCGATTTACATGAAAATATTGTAGTGAAGGTTCCGATGATCAAAGAGGGTATAAAAGCAATCACATGGTTTACTGAGCAGGGCATCGAAACAAACTGTACACTTGTCTTTTCTGCTGGGCAAGCCATACTTGCAGCAAAAGCAGGAGCCACCTATCTTTCTCCCTTCATTGGTAGAATTGATGATATGTCATGGGATGGCATGAAACTGATTGAAGAAATCGCAGAAATTTATGCAATGCAGGATTACGAAACGTTAATATTGGCCGCATCAATACGAAGCAGTCTCCATATAGTACAAGCAGCTAAATCAGGTGCCGATGTCATCACAGCGCCACTTGGTCCGATACTAGGCTTGCTCAAGCATCCTCTTACAGATATCGGATTGGCACAGTTTCTTGCAGACCACAAAAAAGCAAACGGATAGTAATTGCTATTTTTCTAAAATAAAAAAGCCTAAATCATGGAGTTGACTTAGGCTTTTTTATTTGCTTTTATAAGTACACTATATACCCATCATCAAACGCATTGGATCTTCAAGCAATTCCTTTACTTTGACCAGAAAGGTTACTGAAGTACTGCCATCAATGATGCGATGATCATATGACAATGCAAGGTACATCATAGGCCTGATTTCGATTTTTCCATCGATTACCACTGCCCTGTCTTTGGTGGCATGCATACCGAGAATGGCACTTTGGGGCTCATTGATAATAGGTGTGCTCATCATCGAACCAAAGACACCACCATTTGTAATGGTAAATGTACCGCCTTTCATTTCTTCAATGGTCAATTTTCCATCCCTTGCCTTTACAGCAAGGTCCTTAATCTTCTGTTCAATATCGTGAAATCCCAATGACTCCACATTGTGTACAGGTGGCACCACCAGGCCTGTAGGAGTGGATATTGCAACAGAAATATCTACATAATCATGGTACACAATATCGTTTTCTTCCAATCTTGCATTTACATCCGGCATAAGCATTAAGACCTGAGCACAAGCTTTGCAAAATATAGACATAAAGCCCAGCTTAATTCCATATTTAGCGACAAATTGGTCCTGGTATTTTTCTCTTAATTGCAATATACCTGTCATATCTACCTCATTGAAGGTAGTAAGCATGGCAGTTTGGTTTTTGGCAGATACCAACCTGGAGGCGATGGTCCTTCGCATGCGGCTCATTTTCTCTATTCTTTCATTGCGGCTTCCCGCTATTGGCTTAGGAAGAGGTGTGGCTTTGACTTCAGTGGACGCCGGTTTTACTGGCTGTACTGGCTCAGAAACTTTGGCCGCTACAGCTTTTACTGCATCTTCTTTTGTAATCCTGCCTTCCTTACCTGTGCCTGCAACATTTGTTGGACTTACCTCACCCTCCCTCAATATTTTTGCTGCTGCCGGCGAAGGATGCCCGCCCGTTTCATTAGCTGCT
>JAYUTD010000293.1:0-4381 GCA_043755305.1 Saprospiraceae bacterium | reverse complement strand
CCAAACCATAAAGTCTTTTTAAACATGCCCTTGGCTCACTTTAGGGGTCGGGGTAAAACAAAGGCATGTTTAAAAAAGTCCGATTTGTTACACACACCGGCGGAAGAACAAAACTAAACATTGGTTCTATTTATTTAATTTTATCAAAAAGCAAAACAGCAGTTCTGGGCTGGACGGAATTCTAATTTCCCACCATCGGCAATACCTGCAAATTAGCGGCAATGTCCATGGACCCGCTAACTTTGACCAGCCTGAATAAAACTAACATACACCATGACAGATAAAAATACAACTTACGATCTTGCACTTGGCCTAAAAGCCCAATTCAGAAATGCTAAACTCAATGGATGATTTGGATATCTAAAAGTGGCACTGCATATTTGCTATACTTGCGCAAGATTGCGTAAGTATAAATGGCAGCGTTCATTGATAAAATAAGAATAAACAGATCATTTTAAAGCTAAAGCATTATATTTGAAATATTAAATTGATTTCTTTTTACAATATTAAATTAATATCATAATGAGACAACCATTTTTTATTTTATTTATGATGCTGTTGATTGCAGGATTATCCGCACAAAATGTAGGAGTAGGGAGCACCACTCCTCCAAGTAAGTTTACTGTTGTAGGGTCGCCAATCAGCCCAACTATTCCGGGGGCAACTTCTACTGGTGTTTTTAGGGTTGGAATTTCTAGTAATGAAGGAATTGATTTTGGCAAAATGGGATCAAGCCCTTATTCAGCTTGGATACAAACTGGATACAATGGGATTGTTATGGATCCACTTGCTATACAGCCTCTTGGAGGACCTGTAGGGATGGGTACTATAGCACCTCATACATCCGCTGTACTTGACGTCACATCCACTACAAAAGGATTTCTACCACCGCGAATGACTAAGGTACAAAGAGATGCCATTGCCACACCTGCAGAAGGTTTGATAATATCCTGTACAGACTGCAGCATAAAAGGCCTGCATCAGTATATCAATGCAGCATGGCAAGCGATGACATCAAGCAACACCGGCATCTACGGCACTGTAGTCAATCCTGCCACTGGCAAGGTATGGCTCGACCGCAATCTTGGTGCTACCCAGGTAGCCACCAGCTCTACAGATGCAGCAAGTTATGGAGATCTCTATCAGTGGGGACGTGGTGCAGATGGGCATCAGCTGAGGACATCACTCACTACTCCTACTCAGGCAACCAACTGGCTGGCTGGTGGTGGTGGTGCCTGGGATGGTTTTTTTATTACCACTGCAGTTCCTCCGTTCAATTGGTTAAGCACTGCGGAAACGTATATGTGGTCGGGAAGTTCGGCAGAAAACAACCCATGCCCATCCGGATTCAGGGTGCCTACTAATGCCGAGTTGGAGCAGGAGCGGCTTACCTGGAGTAGCAACAACGCTGCAGGTGCCTTTGCATCTCCGCTTAAGTTGCCCTTGGCGGGCGGCCGCAACAGTAGCACTGGTTTGCTCGGCGATCTAGGTACCTTCGGCTACTATAGGAGCAGTACGGCTAGCAGCTCGGCTGCCCGCTACCTCTACTTCGGTAGCGGCGTTGCCATCATGTTCGCTGGCGATAGGGCGTTTGGATTCTCTGTTCGTTGCATTAAGGATTAGGTGAGTGGAAAGTTGAAAGTTGAAAGTGAAAAGTGGAAAGTTGAAAGTGGAAAGTGGAAAGAAACTTTATAAACTTTCTACTTTATAAACTTTAAGAACTTTATAAACTAAATAATATGCGGATAGAAAGGTTTGAGGATATTATAGCCTGGCAGAAAGCAAAAGATCTGATTAGAGAAACTGCGTTTTCGCCTGCAAGGTTGTATGTCTACTTTATTACGGGCCTAAAAATTCTTGCTCATCTGCCATTATGGCTATTTCAAATTATATCTATCCATCAATATCATAGCTGCCACAGACATTAACAATAAGAAATGTTTATTGCTAAACAAATAAAAAAGCCATTTAAGTAGTATAATTTGCTAAATAGTAATATTTTGTAGGTTTTATAATAATGAATTTTTAATTTTCAAAACAAATCTATCATGCGACATCATTTTTTTTATTTCTTAATGCTCCTCATAAGTGCTGGAGTATCCGCACAAGTAGGAATAAACACGGCATCACCACATGCATCAGCAGCTTTGCATGTTACTTCTGTAAGTAACAATAAAGGTTTCCTTCCTCCACGTTTGACTAAAGGACAAAGAAATTCCATCGCATCACCTGCAGAAGGATTACTGATATCATGTACGAACTGCACTGTGGAAGGCCTGCAACAGTATATCAATGGAGAATGGCAAGCGATAGCATCAAGCAATACAGGTGACTATGGCACCGTAGTGAATCCTGTCACCGGCAAGGTATGGCTCGACCGCAATTTGGGAGCTACACAGGTAGCTACAAGCTCTTCAGATGCACTCAGCTACGGCGATCTCTATCAATGGGGAAGGGCAGCAGACGGACATGAGATACGCACATCTGCAACACATAATAGTAAAGCTACCTCCTGGTTGTCTGATGATGGAAGTAATGTTTGGGATGGCAAGTTTATTATAGGGTTTAGCGATTGGTTGACTCCGGCAGCCACAGATCTGTGGACAGGTACTTCTGCAGAAAACAATCAATGTCCTTCGGGATATCGGGTACCTACCAATGCGGAGTGGAATCAGGAGCGACGGACTTGGTCTTCCAACAATGCTGCAGGAGCTCTTGCCTCCCCGCTTAAGTTGCCTATGGCGGGCAGCCGTGACTACATCGATGGTTCGCTCAACTTTGTTGGTGGCAACGGCAACTATTGGAGCAGTACTGCTAGCAGCGTAGGTTCTCACAGCCTTGGCTTCGGTACAGGCCTTGCCACCATCTACCCCGACAATAGGGCGGTCGGATGCTCTGTTCGTTGCATTATGGATTAGATGAGTGGAAAGTTGAAAGTGGAAAGTGGAAAGTGGAAAGTGGAAAGTTGAAAGTTGAAAGTGAAAAGTGGAAAGTTGAAAGTTGAAAGTTGAAAGTTGAAAGAAACTTTATAAACTTTCTACTTTATAAACTTTAAGAACTTTATAAACTTTTAACTTTATAAACTAAATAATATGAGGATAGAAAGGTTTGAGGATATTATAGCCTGGCAGAAAGCAAAAGAAATGACTGTTCAAATTTATAATTTATTTTCAGAATCGAAGGACTTCGGGTTTAGAGATCAGATTCAAAGAGCATCGGTCTCAATTATGAACAATATTGCAGAGGGGTTCGAGCGGAAAAGCAATAATGAATTCAGGCAATTTCTTTTTATTGCTAAAGGTTCATGTGGCGAAGTTCGCTCAATGCTCATTTTAGCAAAAGAATTGAACAAAATATCTGAAAATGATTCTACTTTTCTTTTATCGTTATCAGAGGAAATTTCAAAAATACTTTCCGGCCTAATCAAAACCTTATGAACTTTCCCCTCTATAAACTTTCCACTTTATAAACTTTCCCCTTTATAAACTTTCCCCTTTATAAACTCTCCCCTTTATAAACTTTCGGGGACTATAAAGACCATCTGTTTCCCACATCAGACAAAGGAATGCATCCAAGGTAGTCTTTAGGTACCGGATCATAGTTCAATACATTTTTACCAATTTCTTCAGAAGAGAAGTAAGTGCCAATGGCCATGGCTTTCATCGATCGGTAAAAATCAATAGGTGTTTGTTTTCCGACCGCAGTGCCCCATACTTGTCCATTGAATTTGGGGGATGTTTTTTCAAAATGCATTAACACTGCCTTTCTGTCTTCATTGTTCAAATTGCTGAATGCATCCCCATGCTGATCCTTGCAATATCGATTGAACTCAGCAAAGTCTTCTTTGGCATTTTTTTGTGCTGCTTCATCATATGCTTTTGCCATCACCTTATCGATAAATATATCTACTTTAACATCTAATGCTCCCGGCGTCGCTGTGCGGGGCAATAAAGTATCTACCAAAGCAGTAAGGCATATTGCCTCTTCGTCTGAAAGGAAGAGTGGCTTCCATGTTGACCTTGGCTCGGATTTGCAGGACTGCAGCATAGACAATAAAGATGGGCCCAGTATAAAGGCTCCTGTGGCTAATCCTGTATTTTTCAATGCTTTTCTTCTATTCATCATGGTATTAAAGATTCATTTTTTTAAGTTCTGATACGGCATGATTGGCAGCTCTCGCTGTAATGGCCATATACGTTAAAGAAGGATTGACACAAGAGTTGGATGTCATACAAGCACCATCGGTAACAAATACATTTTTTGCAGCGTGCACTTGATTGAATTCATTTAATACAGAGGTCTTTGGGTCACGGCCCATCCTCGCTGTGCCCATTTCATGGATGCCGTATCCCGGCTCATGCTCGTTGTCAAATCCGACAAT
>JAYUTD010000292.1:0-4400 GCA_043755305.1 Saprospiraceae bacterium | reverse complement strand
ACTTCCTTACCTGCATCAGCGCAGCAGAAACCTACAGCATCTACCCAGTTGGTGCTTGTAGTATCACAGGTAGATGTCATTCTTCTTATTTTCAATTCTACTGGTCCACACTCATCAAATGAGCCATTGTCTGCTGATAATTTGTCCATCCATGCAGTACCATCATCTTTCAAACTTACCACTGTCTTTGTGTTGCAGATGGCTATTGGTTCTATAAGATCTCTTACTGTCACTCTCAATGTAGCTGTGCTTTGATTGCCACACAGGTCTGTAGCGGTATAGGTTACACTATGCGATCCTACACTCAGTTGGGTAGGGCCACCATTTGTATTCAATACCGCTTCGCCGGTGCTTATTTTTACAGTAAAGGTATTGCAATTGTCTGTGATTGATGCCTTAGGTAATGAGAAACTAGCTAGGCAACTGCCACTGCCTGTACTTACGATAATAGGCGTAAGTGGTGCTATGACCGGAGCTACATCGTCTTTCACTTCTATGATCTGTACCCATGTTTTTATATTGGTAGAGTTGCACCACCATTCGCCCACTTCCCATGTCCGCTGGATGATGCGCTTGCACTCTGCAGTAATCACATCTACATCTGTATATGTACTAAAGCCATTGCAGATCACTGTTTGATTCAACGGATACAGTGAAAATCCATCTAAGGTAGGTACGCCTGTAAGGCTTAATGGTGGATACTGGGTAGTAAATGAAGTGCATGATACTACTTGATTTCTCGGCCATTGTATATTCGCTGTATTTGTACGCTTGATATAGATTTCCTGGGTACAGGTATCGCCTTTGTTGCCATAAGCATCTACCGCTGACCATGTCCTTGTGATTATACTTAAGAAATTGACGTCACAATTTAATGGCGCAGTCGTTTCACTCAACAATACCAATTTTCCTCCCGGACAATTGTCGCTGATTATAGGTTTTCTGGCTATGCTCAATGGAGCAACACACGATAATGTATCATTGGTACATAATACTTTTGGTCTCAATTTATCTTCTACTTTTACAGTGCCCCAGCAATTGAAACCATGTATATCATTCACTATAGTATAGTTCAGAGTTTTTCCTAAATAGGTGCCATCCAAAATATCTCCTAACAGTGCTCCGTTTGGCGCAATGAAGTTGATGTGAAAACTATCAAGACATCCAAGCAGGGTATCGCCTGTGGGACTCAAAAATCCTGTAAGCAAAAAAGTAGGATCTATGATGGCCTGGCAATTCTGGTCAAGAGATACATTTCTATTTAAGCAACCCAATGAGGAGTTGAAATAATCATTGACAATAACATCAAATGAGCATGTCGCTGTATTACCAGAAGCGTCTGTAGCAGTATATATTACTGTGTTTACTCCTATTGGGAATAAATCGCCGGAATCTAGTGGGCTAGTGACTTCATAAGTTACGCCAGGGCAATTGTCCCCAGCTCTTGGACTAAATAAAACCTCCACTTCACACTGCAGCGGATCTAAGTCTATTTCAATCTCATCCGGGCATTCTATTATAGGGTTTTGTATATCTTCAACTGTAACTGTAAAAGAACAAGTTGCAGTATTTTCATTGTTATCTGTGACTTGAAAGGTATTGGTAGTAGTTCCCACAGGAAATAGACCACCTGAAGGTAAACCCGTAGTTTGAGTGACCACCGGATTTATACTTTCATCATACATAAAATTCATAGAAATAGTTACGGCTGAGCCAAATAACTGATCTACAGAATACATTCTAAAACAGAACTGATCGCCCGCATTTAATGTCAAAGATACATTTCCGGTTTGATCAGATGGACCAAATCCGACTACTGTGGTAACAGTGCCATTGACCACATATTGGAATTGATCCCAAAGCGGACCATCCATATCCTGAGTAGAATAAGTCCAGTCAAATGACATCGTACCAGTATAATTACCTGGTATAATTGTACAATAATCAGTATTGCTTGGTGTATTAGTACCATTGTTTGATGACACCAAGATAATAGAATCCGGCGCTCCTCCCGTGACTACACTTCCATCACCGGAATTGGAATTGGTAAAAGTCCAATTTACTGGATCAAACTGATTGGTAAATCCATCTACCATAACACCGGTACAATTGTCAAAGACCCGAAGTCCATATATATGTGGAGCATTGCATGAATCTAGTGTTGCATTAATGGTAACATCTCCAGGGCATACAATGGTAGGTGCTTCATCATCTTCGATCGTTACTGTAAAAGAACAAGATCCAGTATTTCCCGAATTGTCTAAGGCAACATAGGTTACTGTTGTTATTCCTGTATTGAAGTAGGTGAGTGTGGCATCATTATCGCTGGAATCTATGGTTGGGCTGCTTTTTAAATAATATACATATGTTACAGTACAATTGTCACTTATATTGTAAGGTGCAATACTGTCCACTTGTGCCCTACAATCTCTGGTGACGAAATCAGCTCCTTCACTGGTATTGACTGTTTTATTTGCCGGACAACTTATTGATGGTGGTGTTGTATCGTTTAGCGAATATTCGAAAGTACCTGCATGAAAGCCGCTAGGCACATTAAAAAGATTACCAGGTACACCTAATACTGAACCTCCGTAACTACAATAATCAAAAGTAAGAAGTCCGCCATTGGTATTGGTTGAACTAGGCAAATTACCCAGATTGGAATTGCCATTGGCTTCTGAAGGTCCATACCCTAATGCAACCACTACATATTGACCGGGTGCCAATATTACCGGGGTAATAGATTGCACTCTGTGTTTTCCAATCAAAGGATCTGTACTGCCTGATAAAGTAATAGGGCCAGCCACTAGTGTACTGCCTACAATACTGTATATACCCACAGATATTGGTGCATTTAAGCCGTCTTGCTCACTATCAAAGGCACCTAGAGCGGTAACTTTTATAGATTGATTTGCGGTAAATACCATACCAAGATTTTCCGTGTAATTTTGGTATCCGGTATCTATTGCTCCCGTATAAGCAAGCGCTGGATCACACTGACTGTGCGCATTAATACCAAATGCAATACAAATAATAAATGCTACAAATTTTTGAAAAAGATTTGTAGAAAAAGAATTGTAGTTAGAAAATGTTTTCATTTTTAAGACCTTTAAAAATTATTAAATGCAGCACACTATAATTAGGTGCCGCCAAATTATCTTTAGTTGTTATTATAAATTC
This sequence comes from Saprospiraceae bacterium, assembly GCA_043755305.1. GTDB lineage: Bacteria > Bacteroidota > Bacteroidia > Chitinophagales > Saprospiraceae > JADKBO01. Next base: position 1,220 of record JAYUTD010000292.1, on the reverse strand, counting down.
TCCTGTTGTAAATACAATTGCCATAGGTTCTTGGCAACAATTCGTAATGCAAATATATAAAGATAGTTACGTATTAATTTTATTTTTAATATATAAATAACACATTTTTTAATTTGCATGTATTAAATACAAATAAACAATAGTATACAAATGAAATAAAATGGAATGGATGGAATTAACAAATTGGAAACCAAGACCAAAATGGCATTTAATCCTTTTGATCAGCAATCAAATGCCAGTAATGGCTATTTTAATTTCATCAAGGCTTTATGTGTCGGATTTTTTGATTCAGCTATTGGTACCTATGCAGCAAATTTGAATGCCTAATTGTGCCATTGTGTCACTTAATTATTGTAATCCTTGCCATTATGTCATATATTGTGGGCGCTTTAGTAACTTTTTGTCTCTTTTTTAGGCATGGTATCCAATTTGATATAGGGTAGGTATAATCAAAAAATAAATTAAAAATGAGATACAACACATTTCACACCAAAGATCTTGCAAAATTTTGTAATCCTGTGCTCAAATCTTTAGCCCATGAAGTGCGAAAAGAAATGGCAAATGATACAAATTATTCATTTACCCAACCACTTACAAATATTTTAAGTCTTGAAAAAACGATTGAAATTCAGATGGCTGTGCCAGGATTGACAAAAGAAGATCTGACAATCACGATTGACAAAAATCAATTGACAGTTACCGCAGAAAAGGTAATCCCAGATGCTAATTTCAAACAAAGAGAGTTTAAGTTTGGTACATTCAAAAAAACATTTAATCTATCTGATTCTGTAAATCAAGATACAATAAGTGCAAGTACTGAAAATGGGGTATTGAAAATTACCTTAGAAAAATTGGCTGAAGCCCAAAAGAAAACGGTTGCCATCTTATAAGACCCAAATAAATTTTGCAATCAAAATAACATTATTTATAAACATTAAAAAATTTAAAATACCATGAAAAATAATTTTTTTAATCAACCAACCATTGGAAACATTTTTGATCAGATATTCAATGGTCCTATTTCGGAAATTGTAGGTTCTGACTTTTTTCATTCAAGGCCAATGGCCAATATTGTTGAAGAAGAAGACAACTACCGTCTGGAAATAGCAGCACCAGGTCTGGACAAAAGTGATTTTATCATTACTTTGGAAAAAAACAACTTAACCATTTCTGTCGAAAAAGTAAAAGAAAATACTGAAGTGAATGGAAAGATGACCAAA
>JAYUTD010000291.1:0-11160 GCA_043755305.1 Saprospiraceae bacterium | reverse complement strand
TTGGCAGCGATAAAACCAACTACTAAACTCATCAGTCTTACTTGCCCACACAACCCTACAGGGGTAATATTTAACTATGATGACCTTTACTCTATCATACAAATTGCAGCGTCAAAAGGCATCTATGTATTGATGGATGAGACCTATAGGGAGCTCAATTTTAGAAGTCCACTGTTACCCTATTATGCCTCAATAAATGAATATGTAATATCCGTGGGATCTATGTCTAAATCCTATGGGGTACCTGGAATCCGGGTCGGCTGGCTAATATGTCAGCATAAAAAATGGATGGAAACATTTCTAGCAGCCAAGGAACAAATTTTATTGAGCAACCCGGTAATAGAAGAGAAAATTGCCACTATAATCATGGGTAAAAGGGATCATTATTCACCAATAATTCATAAGGACATCGCTGAAAAATTTGAAGTACTGAAACTATGGTTTGCAAAAAATGAAAATGTCTTTGAATACGTTTTGCCAAATGCCGGAGTTGTCTGTTTTCCCAAAATCAAAGACCATCTGCCCTTTGATTTCAATCATTTTAAAAGAGCATTGTATGAAGAAAACGGGGCATTGGTCGGATATGGACATTGGTTTGACAAGGATGACAGATACATGCGTATAGGCTTTGGCTATCCGGATAAATCTTCGCTTATCAATGGACTTGATTGTCTTTCTAAAGTTATTTGTGGTTGAATGAATTATTAAATGATGGTTAAGCTACAATCTCTATTTTGTCCTCTTCAATATCTGGTTGTCCTGTAAACTTCATCATGACCCTTGCCACTGTGACCACATCTTTCTGACAGTAAGTGACAATACGGGGCAAATCATTTTCCTCCCAATAGGTTTTGCCTACCATACTGCCATCTATGTCGTCCTTGGGTGTAGCTATGCCAAGTGTCGCAGCAAGCAATTCAAGCGATGTGTAGGATTTGATGTCGCCAAAGCGCCATAAGTCCATGGTATCAATAAGGTGTTCTGTTTGCCAAGGTTTCTTTCCTGCAATATCAAGCATGTTGGGCATATTGATGCAGTGTTTTACCATTCGCCTGCAAATAACTGGTATGTCAAACTCTTTGATATTATGCCCACATAAGTAGAAGCCATTGGTATCAGGGTAATGGGTCTTGAGCAAAATGGCAAATTTTTCTAAAATTTCCTTTTCGTCATCTCCATAAATACTTTTTATCCTTAATCCTGCGTCAGGGGCAATAAAACCAAAAGAAATGCACACAATTTTAGAAAATTCTGCATAAATGCCTGCTTTGCCAATATAACTTGCTTCAATGGCCTCTTCTTTGGTTAAATCTATGTTTTTATCCAAAGTTACCGCTTTTTTAAGCCACAACTTCTTAAAAACATCAGGCAAATCTTTCACTACCTTGTATTCTGAAACAGTTTCAATGTCTAAAAACAATGTACTTTTTAAATTTTTTGCGGGATAAATCATAATTATTAAGGGTTTACTACTATTACAAAATTAATAGTATTCACGGAATTTTCATTAATAATTTGAAGTTTAAATATTATAATGCAATATTTGCAACGTTATTTATACAAATAAAATAAAAATATGGAAACGTATAACAAGTCAAAGCAGAACTTAACCGTATGGGCAATCATTGCAATCATAGGTTTACTTGGTCTTAATGCCTATCAATGGTTTACAAACAATCAATTGAAAACCCAAAATTCTACTCAACAGTCCAATATGGTAGAACTAGAAAAAGTGCAGGCCGAACTGGATCAAAATTACCAGGAAGCATTGGAGCGACTAGAAGAATTGAGAGGTGACAATAAGACGGCCAATGATCTAATAGATTCTCAAAAGAAAGAACTGGAATTGCAAAAAACCAAGATTAGCTCTTTGATATGGACAAAACGAGAATTGGATAAAGCCAAAGAAGAGTTGGCAAAGTTGAATGCGACAGTCACAGAATATGTAGCACAAATCGAGAAATTGAAAACAGAAAATGACCAGTTGGCAAATACAAATACCCAATTGACTACAGCCAATCAGACTTTGAATTCTTCACTGGAAAATGAGAAGAAAGAAAAGGCAGAAATCGCCCAAGCAAAAGCTGTATTGGCTTCTGAAAAAGAACAAATCTCTAAAACCAATGAAGTTTTGTCTTCTAAAGTAGACATGGCCAATGCCATTAAAATCAACTTTATAGAGGTCAAAGGATTTGAGGTAAAAGACGATGGTAAGTTGAAAGATAAGAGCAAGGCAAAGGACATAGAAATGTTGAGAATATGTTTTACTACCGAGACCAACTTGGTCACAGCTTCCGGATCCAAAAAATTCTTTGTAAGGATTGTCAACCCTAGTGGAGAAACTGTGGCACAAGAGGACAAAGGTTCAGGAGTTTTGACCAATAAGCTGGATAATTCACAAGTTAGGTATACAACGTCTGGTGACATTCAGTATGACAACAAAGATACCAATGCATGTATCGACTGGACATTAGCCCAGAAAATGACTAAAGGTGTGCACAATATAGAGTTGTACAACAATGGCTTTATGGTGGGTAAAGGCAATTTTACCATTAAGTAATAATAATTATTGCCCTCAGATTAATTCATAAATTTACTTAAGGCTCGGTAAAGCAGATTTACTGGGCCTTTTTTATGCTCATTTAATTAGCTAATTCGCCAATTAGCTAATTTGTTAATTAATACATGCAAAAAAAAAACCACACATCACACTCAAGGGAATTATAACAGTAGCATTTGACTGCGACTGAAATGGAGATCTCCCTTATTGGTGATTCATCGGCTTTTAGGATGACCTCTCTTCCTGAGTTTTAAGATGTATGGTCTTAAGGTTCTCAAAAACAAAAAAACGTAATTACTACATTACAGGCACAAAGATATACAATTACATATTATAAAATAATTTAATATGTAATATTTTTACATTTTTATTTTTTATATTAAAGTAAAAAAAATGTATCTCAATAAGGGTTTGGTTTAGTGTCAGTTACATAAAAAGGAAGCTTTTATATAAAAAATAAACAAACGATGTAAAAACATAAATTAACTTTGTGTTAAATTATCGATTTATATAATGAAGGATATTTCGGATCTGTTAGGCAGAATATGTATTTCATTGATCTTTGTGTATGAGGCATTTGACACCATTTTGTTCTTTGAAAATACAAAAAGAACGATGTCGTCGTATGGGCTTTTGTGGAATCAATCTTTCCTTTTATATGTCTTAATCGTATTCCTGGTAATGGGTGCATTTATGGTATTAATAGGCTACTACGCAAATATTGGTGCAATATTATTGCTGGCTTATTGGCTGCCTTTTACATTGATCGTATATTCTTTCTGGGACGATCCACAGTCATTGCAACGATTGAATGCTTTATATTTTATGAGAAACCTTGCAGTATGCGGTGGCTTGTTGTTACTCATTGCCAATGGTTCAGGCAAGTATAGTGTAAAAAGGTTAATACATGTGATGCGGTTGCCGAAGTAAGGATTAACAGAAAGCCATATGCGTATTTATACGCATCACTAGTGCGTATAAATACCCAATTTTCGCCCAAAACTATATTAATATTGACCTCTCATTGACTTTAATAAATATAATTACTGATATTTGTTGGAAGTAATTTTGCCTTAAATCAAAAAAATTACACAATGAAAACTTTTCCATCAGAATTTGAATCTTTATTAAATAAAAAAGGGAAAGATATCTTACATGGCAGGCTATCTTTCCATCCTTTTGCAAAGCGGAACTCAGCAAGCATAGAAGTAATTAAAGATATCATAAATAAAGACGTTGCATACAAATGTATTCAATTATTAAACAAGTCATTCTTCGCAAATTTAAAGCCATTGGAGCGCACTATTGATGCACAAGAGATGCTCGAAATGAAAACTAACTATTCTGAAAAACTTGGTAAGACATTGCGGATGAAAACGGTAGAAATCCGCAATAAAAAAGCACAAGTCTATCAGAAAGCCAATGAATGTGGCCTTATCCAATTGTTGAATTCAGAATCCCTCAGAATATTTGGAGAAAAGGTTGTTGGAGACACTTTTGGCAGACCGCTCAACAATCAGATCATCTGTTACGAAAACAACGATTACGTGAGTCCGCACACCGATCATCACCCCGAAAATGACAACATAAACAAAGGCTACTACGACATCCATCTCATGTTTTCCAATAAATATGTAGCCAATCAATTGCTCATCTATGAAGACAAAGGATTTCTCAACAAAGTGACTACTATTTCTGAGCCATCCGCAATAGCTATTTACCGACTTCCATTTTGGCATTATACGACGCCGATGCAGGGCGTGGTGGGCAAGGAGAATATGGCACAAAGGTGGTTGTTGTTGCGGTCGTTTGAGTTGAATGGTTAGAGTAATTTAATAATTTGAATAATAGATTCCAATTGATAAAATTTGTAAACTATAAATTATTGCTATTGAAAATTGGGTACAATTGTACTTAATTTTTATAAACCTTAAATTCAATTTGTATTCCCAAAAATCAATTAGCCTTTCTTAGATATGTATATATATAATTTGAATTTGTAACTTCAAATCAATGCATCCTCCCCCCGCTCACCTCTAAACGTGCCATAATACCCGCCTCAAAGTCCAAATATTCCCGCCACCGCTTCATGACTTTTTCTTCCTCACTGTAGTGTATGGCAAGGTCTAGAAACATACGGTAGTGGCTGGCTTCTGCGACCATGAAGTCGTGGTAAAAGGTCTTGAGATGGTCGTCAGAGATGTGTAAGGAGAGCAATCTGAAACGCTCACAGCTGCGGGCTTCTATGAGGGCACATAAGAGCAAGCTTTCAATGAAGTTGTCATCACGGGTGCCGCTTTTCTTGAATTTGAAGAGTTCTGAGACGTAGTGGTCTTTGCGCTGGAAGCCAAGTGAGAGGTTGCGCTTTTCGAGTTCTTTTAAGACCAATCTGAAGTGGCCCCACTCTTCTGTAACTACGGGTGCGACTTGCTTCACCATCTCCATTTTATCCGGGAATAATTGAATGAGTGAAATGCATGCCGTAGCCGCTTTTTGCTCGCAGTAGGCATGGTCTGTGAGTATTTCCTGAAGGTCCATAGCTGCCAGGTTGACCCAACGTGGATCTGTGGGCAATTGAAGACCCAAAGTAGTTTTGGATTTATTTTGCACTTTTTAGACAGGTAAGCTGGCGTTGAAAAAAATCGACATCATATACCGGATATGCTTCAAATCCGCTGGACCACATAATGCCCAGCTTGTCCAGGTATTCTCTTTCCAATATAGCCACATCATCTTTAGATGCAAAGAGATATCTGGCTTTATACAAAGAATTTGCGGTATATACCTCAAGTGAAGGATCAGAACTTTCGACAGAAGTGAGGAATAATTTTTTGCCAGAAATAAACTCCAATCTCAAAAAGTCTTCCTTGTGAATTTTGCCATAGCTTTTCATTGCATCTTTGGAATTGAATCTTGCTTCAATATTAATGTATGTCTTACCGTCCAATTTTTCAAGTGATGCACTAATGGTAAGAAAATTGCTTAGTTTGTAGTAGCTTTTTACTTTCTCCGGTGTATAGGTAAGTAATCTCGCTAAAGCTAGGGTTGTTTGTTTTTTATTTGAACTGTTTTTACCATTGAATTCGATCGTGCAATCTTTGAGCAGTGGGTTTGTTGTCTTAGTCGCTTTTTTTGTTTCAACTTTTGGTGGTAAATTTGTAATTGGCTCTTCTACTTTTTCAATTATAGGACTAATTTCATCAGCCGATTTCTCCACTTTTTTTTCATTTACGATTGCAATTGGCTTACTTGCAGAATTAAGTGTATCTGCCAAGGGTTTATCAGCAACAGTAAAATTATATTTTAGATAAAGTTGGGTACTACCACGGTCATCATGTTTTAGAATGTTTTTAATTTCCTTTACAAGATTTTTTTCTAAATCATCTAATAATCTTATGTCTTTTTTAAGAGAGACCAATTTATTTTTATAACTTTTTTTATCTGAAGACTGCATACGCTTTGTATCATACTCCAATATGGCGATATTTTTGTCGATGGCTGCTGCTTTTAATCTATTGTCCTTTTCCAAATCGTACAGGAGTTTGAGCAGTTTCTTTTCTTGCTCATCATTGGCTTTGAACTTATCGACCAACAAATCTGCATTGGTGGCTATAAAATGATTGGCTCCATCTATCTGAATGATTTGGCCACTTTGACACAAAATATTTTTTTGTCCAAATATTGAAATGGAAAAGCTAACAATAACAAATAATGCGTGAAGAAATTTCATACCACAAAATTAAGTAAAAATAGGGTATAAAAAAAATGAAATGAAACCCCTCCTATAAGACGCTTTAGTTAATGATTATCAATTACTTACATTAGTATAATGAACTAGACATTTAAAAGTTGTGTTCTTAATTTAATGTCATCTAAAGCTTCGAATAAAGTATCCAGATCTTTTTGTTCGTTGAATGCATTTATTGAAAATCTTAAGTAAACTTTATCCTCGTGTCTCATCACTGGTATTTCTATTTGATAATTGTCATAAATATAGCGGTAAAGTTTTTCTGGTTCTGAAGTGTTGATTTCCGCACTGCACATTTGTAGCATGAAGTCATCATTGATTGGTGCATGAGGAGTAGAGTTTACTACTGTATAAAATTTAGAAGCATTTTCTTTAACCAACATACGGCATTTTGTTGCGACATCTTGCCAATGGTATTGCTTCATAAATTCTATCGATTTAGGAATACAGAGGAAAGCGGAGAAGTCCCTTGTGCCATTGAACTGGTGGTAATCTAAAAATTGGGAACTTGATGGAAAGAGTGCATCATACCCCCAGCTTACTACAAGAGGATCGATGTGTTTTTGTAATTCCTTTTTAACATAAAGAAAGGCGCTGCCCTTTGGGGTCATCATCCATTTGTGGCACGCACCTACATAATAATCGGCATCAAGGGCCTGCATGTCTAAAGTTATTTGTCCCGGTGCATGAGCTCCGTCTATAAAGCAAGGTATACCTTTTTCTTTTGCTATCCTACATATCTCTTTCACAGGCAGACACAATGCTGTGGAGCTGGTGATATGGCTTATGAAAATTAATTTTGTTTTAGCGGTAATTCCTTTTGTAAAAGATTCTAAAAAATGGTCTTTGCTAAGAATAGGCAATTCAATTTTTTGTCTAATGTATTTTGCCCCAGCTTTATTGCATACAAAATTCCACGTTCTATCACAGGCACCATATTCAAGATCGGTGGACAATACTTCATCGCCAGGATTTAATGTAAATGACTTAGCAACAGCATTTACAGCATAAGAAGGATTGGTCACAAAGACTACATCATCGGCAGCACAATTGATGTAACTGCCCAGTGCTATCCTCGCATTCTCGACGTATTTGACGCCAGTATTTGTAATAAATTGGACTGGCTCTCTCTCAAGTTCTAGTTGAAACTTTTGGTATTCGTCAAATATTGGTTTTGGGCATGCGCCGAAGGATCCAAAATTAAGAAAGGTGATGTTTTCATTGAGGAGGAAGAGAGATTTCAAGGTATTAGACATAAGGTATAAATTTGAGTGCAAGATAAGCGGAAAAATTAGGGTAAAAAAGAAAAAACAAAATGAAGAAAAAAATATAGGTGGTTGGATTTGGAATTGTCGTAGAGCGAATTGGTTGAAAAAATTACTTCAACAAATATGTATATTATACGGGGCCCGATTTATTCCTTTTATGCTTTGAACAAGAAAAAAGTATGCTTAAATTTTAAAGTGTAGTGCCAAGAATAGGATAGAATAAATGGTTGTACCAAATTTTAAAATCTAAGCATCGAATGGCAGACTTATAGGATGACTGATGTTTTAAAAATCTTAGTTTATAATAAAATCAAATTCTGTTGTCTGATATAAGTCTGAAAGGTGTCTGATATTTATCTGAAAGGTGTCTGATACATGTCTGAAAGGTGTCTGAAAGATGTCTGATACGTTTCTGACATTTGTCTGAAAATGGTCTGACACATGTCTGACACATGTCTGACAATGACCAAAAAATGGCTTCTTACCTTATCCATGTTTGAAAATATTTTTCAACATATAATATTGTATATCAACTATATATTCGTATTTATCCGCTTAAATACATGTATAAATGTATAAATCTAAGTAAGTTCTCTACTATTTATTATTCTTGCACTTTGTTAACCTAAATTTTAAAATTTAATCATGAACGTAATTAATGACCAAATTTATGCCGTATCCAATATTGGAAATCAAAACCAAATAATTTTCCATCAATATGGAGACTATTTAGCTTTTGCTAACCTATTCAACCTCTATCTTGAACCTTTCTGTACCCTATATTGCTTCACAATCCTGCCTAATCAATTTCATTTTTTAGTCCATATTAATAGTGCAGGTGCTCAAAAAATAAAAATAGGTGCCTTGGTACTTACAAGATTTTCCAATGGCCTGAGATTGTTGCAATGCAGATATGCAATCTTCAGAAACAAGAAGTACACCCTTGCCGGAAGCTCCTTCAAACAAAAAGCCAATGTCCGATTTATTGATAAAAACAACCTTCAACTTTTACACAATTGCCTGGAATCCATCCACCATAGCCCTATGGATTGCCATATGGTCACTGATGTCTACGAGTGGCGCTATTCTTCCATACATCAGTATTTTGATACTGGAATTACCGAAGATTTTATAAAAGTGAAATCCCAAAAATCAGTGCTGTATAATATGCCACAATATAGAGTCGTGGAATTTTGACAGCATCGCATCATACAACCTTGTCAGCACATGACGAAGAAGCGAAAGCATCAGGTTTAGCTTTAAAGGTATAACCCATACCCATAATATAGCCCATAGCCTCCTTAAGAGCAATATTTGATTTAAACGAAGGATCCGTGTTAATATCTGCATGCACCTCAAGTTCAACATGGTACAAGTCAAGAATATCACACAATGCATATGCTGTGGTAACAGATTTGGAAACCTCTGATATCATTCGCTCTTTCAATGACATTGAACCATGAAAGGTCTCATTGTTGACATACATAAATCCACCTTTTCCTTGTCGTAAAAAAACTATGACCGTAGCAAATTCGATGTGGTCACCTTTGACTTGAGAGTCCGATCCTATGCATATCTTTAATTTATGTCCAAAACCTTGCTCTTTGACAATAGCTTCCTCAGTTGCTTCTATTATTCCTTTTAGTATAGGGTCTCCATTTAATTTTCTCCACATAACAAATCATTTAAGAGTGCGATTTGTCGGCCTTTGGTGAGAATACTTAGCTGTAAATAGATTTAATTTCTTTTTATTTTCATAGCGTCTGTGCTTAAGTATAAAATATTTATTGAATACTCCTGCGGTCCTGAAAAATTAGTCACTTTGACTCTAAGAATATTTTTTGCCGCGTCAAAAGTATAAGTTCCATAATAATTATCCATTGCGCAATACTCTCCGACACATATGCCACCTTCGCTTCTTTCTATCAATGAACCATCATCAAATACAACCAGTCCTTTTTCATACTCGCCAAATCTATCGGTTCTTATGTATTGTGTACTTTCAAATGTGGCTGATTTTTCCAGCCATCTTCCATAGATGCGAGGATCAATTTTCACAACACTGTTTACCTCTTCTTTTTTACAGGAAAAAAATAGGAAAACAATTGAGATGTAAAAAAACTGCTTCATGCTATAATAATATTATTGTCATTAATAAAGTAACGACGTATTTGGTAATATAGTTTTTTAAAGATACGATGTTTTTTAAATTTTAGTATTAAGAATAAGTAAATTTTATCTATTGGTTGTTTAATTTAAACCTTTCCCAGACATATAAAGTGCAAATTCCACTGGCAAACATACTAAATAATACAATCAACGTCTGCAGAAAACCAATAAAAATCAAGCCAATAACAAACAAAACTAATGTATAAATCAGTACAAGAAACCCACTTGAAGCCGCTTTAACGGAAGAAATAAATTCCAATTGTTTGACATATTTGTTTGTTATAAAAAAGCCCAAACCTATCGGAATAAACCAAGATAAAAAACCAAGGAGTGCTAGTGGCAATAACAAAAATTGTAAATAGCTGGTAAATTTTTTTTTATCAACCTTAAATTCTAATCCTTGATTAAGCGTCTTCTCATTCTTTTTCATTTCCACAAATAGTTTATCCTCTTTTAGCACTCGTGGAAGAAAGGAGAAAGTCTTGCTGTTAATATAATTTTTCCATAGGATACCCAAATTTTTTTCATTATTTTTATCTTCCAGATGTATAGTCAATTGTTGAATTTTATTTCTTGTAAATTCAGTAAGGTCATCCATTTTATCTTTTGCTTCCCTTGCATTTGAGGTATAATATGGCTTTACAGCATAAGCTTCGCCAGCATTTAATATTACATCTGAACCAGGTTTAGATGAATTTTGGAAGGTAACACCTACGGGTAATATATGTAAATCAAGATCAGGACTACCATCCAAACATTGGAAAGCCATACGTGCCATACCTTTCTTCATTTCTCTTACATGCCATGCTGCGTCCGTACTTCCTTCGGCAAATATGATAATGGCCTTATTTTGCTTCAATACTTCAATGGTTTTTTCAATGGTTTTTTGATTGTTGCGCAATGCAGCTATGCCGTCTTTGAATCTGTAAATAGGCACCTGATTGGTTGAAACAAGCAGCCAACGTAAAACCTTATTTTCAAATAAATCACCTCTAACTAAAAAATGCAAATCTATCGGAAATAGACAAGCCATGATGATGGGTTCTAAGAATCCGTTGGGGTGATTCGACACGATCAACAGTGGCTTATCTTTAGGTATCATTTCTAAACCACTGACATAAAATTTACGGTAATAGATCCTTATGATAAGATTTGCAAAGTAAAATAAAAACCTGTATACCATACAATTATCTATTTGAATTTTAATGCTTAATTATAAAATAGTTTATTATTTTCACACTAATAATTATTAATGGGCAAAAGTAACGAATTAATTGTAATCGCAGGGCCTACCGCTTCAGGAAAAACAGCATTAGCCCTTGAATTAGCAGCCAAATATGATGCCGAAATATTTTCTGCAGATAGCCGTCAGCTTTACAATGAACTCAATATTGGCGTGGCTAAGCCATCTATTG
>JAYUTD010000290.1:0-4426 GCA_043755305.1 Saprospiraceae bacterium | reverse complement strand
AATGATAAAGACTTCTGCCGGTCTGTATCTTGAATTATAGTTTGATGACATCGCATAGCAATACGCACCGGCATTATAGAAAACCAATACATCACCTTCTGTCACTTCATGTAATTTTCTTTCAGACCCAAAGGTGTCTGTTTCGCATATATATCCCACCACAGTGTAAATTCTTTCCCGGCCTTCGGTTTTTGAGATATTAACTATTTTATGGTAAGCATCATAAAACATTGGCCTTATTAGATGATTTAGTCCTGAATCAACACCTGCAAATACAGTACTGGTAGTTTGTTTTACCACATTGACCCTCACAAAAAAGTACCCGGCCTCACTAATTAAAAATTTACCTGGTTCAAACATTAACACCAAATCTTTGCCGTACTCTTTCGAAAAATCAATAAATCTTTCTGAAATTTTAATGCCCAAATCGTTAATGTCTGTCTCTATCCCATCATCTTTATAAGGCACTTTAAAGCCGGATCCAAAATCAATGTAATCTAAATCCTTAAATGATTTTGCAGCTGTTAAAATAATTTCTGCGCCTAACAAAAAAACTTCAGAATCCAATATGTCTGATCCGGTATGCATATGCAAGCCTTCAATCTGGAGCTTGGTTGCATTTACTATCCTCAATACATGCGGCAATTGATGTATGGAAATTCCGAATTTAGAATCTATGTGTCCTACAGAAATTTTTTCATTGCCACCTGCCATAATATGCGGGTTAATCCTTATACATACGGGATAGGTGTCTTGGTACAAAGTACCGAATTGCTCAAGAATGGAAAGGTTATCAATATTGATTCTTACACCCATATTTTTGGCATCAATCAATTCTTCTATTCCCACGCAATTGGGAGTATAGATAATATCTTGTGGCTTAAACCCTGCAAGCAAGCCCAATCTTACTTCCTGAAGTGAGACAGTGTCTAGACCACTACCCAACTTATTAAAATATTTTAACAGGCTGATATTTGTGTTGGCTTTACATGCATAATTAATCCTTAACCGCGGCACTTTAAATGCATTGATCATTGAATCATACTTCTTCTTGATCATACCTGCTTCATAAACATAAAGAGGCGCATCAAATTCATTAATTAGATGCATAGGGTCTATTCCACCTTCAAGGAGGTACTTACCATTTTCTATATACATGTTGATTTTGTTTTGTAATCCACCGCAAAGATAAATATTAAATTTATTAAAAATACATTCTTTATTTCTTTTCGAAAATAGACCCAGGTATGCATAAAAAAGCCTTCGATCATTGGACCTAAAGCTTTTTATCTTTTAATATTGATCAATATATTATGGTCAAAGCTTCATAAACGGCTTGACCAGTAATTGACCTTCAGCGTTAATTTTAATAAAATATAAACCACTTTTGTAATTTGAAATATCTATTTGTAGCATTAATTGCTTCTGAATCAAGGTGCTTATTTTTTTGCCTTGACCATCCATTACTTCAATGCTGCCACCTATAAATGGTGAAGATAGATTGATTGTAGTGTAAGCAGGATTTGGAAATAACTTGATTTGTTCAAGCAGTGATTGCGAAGTAGATGATGTAAACCCAACAGTATAAGTAGTACTTGAAACAATGCAGTCATTCGTGTCCTTTACGGTCACAATATATTTTCCAGGCAATAAATCTTTAGGATCTTCTACAAGGGACACTACAGTGCCAGTGTCATTTTTCCATTCAAATGTATATGGGCTTGTGCCTCCACTTACTGAAATTTCAATGCTTCCATTATTGCTTGTAGGGGAAGAAGCTGCTATAATTGTATCTTTTTTTATTGCAATGGCTGTAGGCTCAGTAATAATTACATTCGAAAGGGTAAATGCACAACCTACTGAATCCAAAACAACGACTGTATAGTTTCCGGCACTTAGATTATTTGTCGGAACATTTGTAGTAAATGGAGGCGTACCATTAATTGCTAAAATGGCAATGCTGCCATTGCTGCCACCAAAACAAGATACATTGGACGCTGCGTAAGATGCACTGAGGAGACACCCACCTATTTGTACATTATAGTCAAAAGACTTTGTACACCCATTGCCATCTGTTATTGTGAGCTTGTAGTTGCCAGCGGCAAGATTGGTAATACTGCTGGTAGTGTCAAGCGTAGACCAGATGTAAGTTAGTGAATCTACTCCTCCTGAAGCTGCTGTGGCAATACTTCCATCTTTTGCACCAGCTATTGTCTCATTTACGATTACTGCACTATCCGTTATTGAAGCAGGGCTTGTTATTGCAAAAGTGTCGTTAACTGTGCAGTTATTATTATCTTTTGTAGTAGAAGTATATACTCCAACAGGCACATTTTTTAAAGTGTCCCCATTACTCCCATTAGACCAATTTGTCGTCAAGGTGCCTGTTCCTCCTGATGGATATATACTGACCTCTCCTGTCGCCCCGCCAAAACATAAAACATTTTCAACAAAGGTGGAATCAAGTTTAAGTAAAGTTGGTTCCATCACTGTATAAGTTTTAGAAACCTGACAGTTATTGCCATCCGTTACACTTAAGATATAATTTCCCGGGCCTAAGTTTGCTATTGCTGGCATAGTCGCAGTATTGCTCCATAAATAAGCCAGAGAGCCTGTACCTCCGGCATAAGCAGTATTTACGGCTCCGTTATTTTGACCAAAGCATGCCACATTTATTATAGTATCTGAGGTAGGCGAAATCTTTGCAGGATCGGTTACAGTCACGGACAATTGATTGGACTGACAGCCATTTGGATTTGAGGCCAAAGCAGTGTAAGTGCCAGCCGGTAAATTTGTAACGCTTGTCCCGCTAGCTCCATTGGACCATGCAATAGTGTAACCACCCGCATTTGTTGCCTCTATTGTAGCATTGCCATTGTTGCCCCCAAAACAAGTAGGGGAGACATTGGTAAGCAGTGCCAAATTTGCTGATTGTGTAGCACCAATTACTACAGATGATGCAACAGTGCAGCCTTTGCTATCCGTTACTGTTAAACCGTATTGGCCGGCAACTACATTAGAAAGCACAGTGCCAGAAGCGCCATTTGCCCAACTCACTGTATATGGCTGGTTGCCGCCTTGTATATTTAGTGAAGCAGATCCATTAGGTATTCCCGGGCAACTGGCATTTGTAATACTTGAAGTATTGGTAATGGGCAATGGTTGTGTAATGGTAACTTGATTTACTTTACTGCACTGATTGTTGTCAACTACAGTAACAGAATAAGTTCCTGCTGCCAGATTACTTACTGTTTTGGTAGTTGCACCATTTGTCCATAAGTAGGTAAAGTTTCCTGCCCCACCTGAAGGGTTTGCAACAGCGCTTCCATTATTACCACCAAAGCAGGTCACATTGGTGGAAGTTGGCACAGGCAAATTAAGGATAGTAGCGGAGCCGACTGTATAACTTTCAGTAAGTTGACAATTGCTTGCATCTGTTATGCTTACAATGTAAGCACCTGGAAGTAAGTTTGAAATTGAAGGACCTATACCATTATTGCTCCAATTATAACTCAATACACCCGTGCCACCGGATGCAATTATAGTAATACTACCATTGGCCTGCCCAGTACATTTTTGATTTACAATATTGACTGTATTTACCTGGATGGCTGGCGGAGCAGTCAAAGTTATACTTCTTGTTTTTTCACAGTTTTTAGAATCTGTCACTGTTACTACATAAGTGCCGGGGTTTAGACCATTAATAGCCGGTCCAGAGGATCCATTGGACCAATCATAAAAAAAACCTCCATTGCCGCCAGAAGCGCTCACAGTGATAGATCCATTACCTGAATTAAAGCATGTAGGGTTTACTTGACTGTTTATATTAATGACAATGTCGGTGGGTTGATTAATGGTTGCTTGAGCTGTGGTCATTGACCCGACATTATCAGTTACTGTCACTCTCGCAATGCCCGCAGGTAAATTATTCGCTGTTTGCGTGCTTTCTCCATTGTTCCATTCATAAGTATAGGCTCCAATGCCGCCAACTGCATTTGCTGTGGCAGACCCATCGCTGCCATTGAAGCAACTTACATTTGTAACATTTGACAAAGTAGCAGACAACGCCATAGCTCCACCTGTCAAAGTTCCACTTGCTGTAGTTGTAACAAATTTATCGCCACTGGAACCACTTCCATTTCCCAGGATGCATCCACCATAAAAAGTAATATCTCCAGAACCGGTAGCAGGTGCTGTCCAATCCACAGTCCAGGTAAGATTATTGCTTCCAGTAAATGGCACTGCAGGAGCGTGTCCAAAATATTTTTTTGCGGCAGATGTTTTTACTACTGATGCAGTTGATGGATTCATCATATCTCCGGCATTTGTATTTGAACTATTCAAAGCCAATATTTGGAATCCTGCTCTATTGGCATTGCCATTTGGATTTGAAATAGTTACTGTTATTTGATACACCTGTCCTGCC